>DASUOW010000083.1:0-36189 GCA_036276435.1 Gemmatimonadales bacterium | reverse complement strand
GGTCATGCGCGCGCAGTTCGTCAGCGCCGACCTCACCGGGGCCACGCTCGTGGGCACGAACCTGTTCAAGGCCGACTTCTCCTACGCCTCGCTGCGTGACGCGAAGCTCGTCGGCGCCAACCTCGCCAACGCCGACCTCGTGGGCACCGACTTCACCGGCGCCGACGTCACCGATGCCGATTTCGACAAGGCCGACGTCGCCGGCGCCATCTTCACCAGGGTCACCGGGCGGGACCGCATGAAGGGTCTCGACGGCGCCCGCAACAAGGACAAGGCGATCTTCGATGCGCGCTGATTCCGCCGTCCCGTTCCGGCTCCTCGCCGGCCTCCCGCTCCTCCTCCTCGCCGCCGCGTGCGCGAAGGAGGCCAGGCACGAGGACACCGCCGCCGGCGCCGCCGCCGCGAGCCCGGGCTACCTCGCGTACGTGACCAACGAGGACTCGAACGAGCTCACCATCATCGACACCGGCGCCGACTCGGTGGTCGCGACGGTGGCCGTCGGCACGCGCCCGCGTGGCGTGAAGGTGACGCCCGACGGCAAGACGGTCTTCGTGGCGCTGAGCGGCAGCCCCAAGTGCCCGCCGACGATGCCGGACGAGGAGTGCGAGAAGCTCAAGGTCGACAAGTCGAAGGACGGGATCGCCGTCATCGACGCCGCCACGCGCGCCGTGACGAAGGTGATCCCCGGCGGCTCCGACCCCGAGGCATTCGACATCTCGGCCAACGGCCAGCTGCTCTACGTCTCCAACGAGGACGCGGGCACCGCCTCGATCGTGGAGATCGGCCCGGGCACCGTACGGGCCACGGTGGAGACGGGCCGCGAGCCCGAGGGTGTCACCGTGTCGCCCGACGGCAAGACGGTCTGGATCACCGGCGAGACCGACCACGACCTCACCGTGCTCGACGCCGAGACCGGCATGAAGGCCACCAGCGTGAAGGTGGGCATGCGGCCGCGCAGCGTCGGATTCCTGCCCGACGCCACGCGGGCGTACTCCACCAACGAGGCCGATGGGTCGCTCTCGGTCGTGGACGTGGCGTCGCGGAAGGTGATCGGCACCATCAAGCTGCCGGGCGAGGCGAAGCCGATGGGCATCGCGGTGACGCGGGATGGGAAGACGATCTACGTGAGCACCGGCCGCGCCGGTCAGGTGGTGGCCATCGATGCCGCCACCGATTCGGTGACGGGCTCGGTGGCGGTGGGCAAGCGCCCCTGGGGCATCGCGCTCACGCCCGATGGGAGCAAGCTCTACACGGCCAATGGCCCCTCGAACGACGTGAGCGTGGTGGACACGAAGACGCTCACCGTCACGAAGACCATCCCGGCGGGTGGCGTGCCGTGGGGCGTCGCCATCGGCCCGAAGCCCTGACGAACCCGGCGCAGGGACGTGGGTATCACGTGGCTCCCTTACGGATCAGCGTGATGCCCCGTCTCCGCGACCTGCTCCTCGTGGCCGTCCTGCTCACGCCTGCGCGCCTGAGCGCCCAGAACGCCCTGCCGCCGGCCCCGGCCACCCAGCGCTACCCCTCGCGCTTCCGCTTCGTCCCCGAGGTGAGCGCCGGCCTGCGCGAACTGTGGACCCGCAGCTCGGCGGAGAAGCGCGAGTACGTGGCCTGCATCGGCGGCGTGATCCGCCAGGACACCGTGTTCGTCGAGCGCGTCCTGCCGCTCGAGCCCACCAGCGCCGACTCCCTCGGCGTCTCGGCGCAGGCATCCATCGACACCTGCGGCCCGCCCCTCTATCAGGGCACCGTGCACACCCACATCGCGCTGATCGATGGCGAGCGGCCCTACGAACGGTTCTCCGGCGCCGATCGCGGCGTGATGCTGATGTGGTGGCGCCGGTGGAAGATGGACGGGATGTTCTGCGTGCTCTACACCCAGAAGGACGCCTATTGCGAGGTGGACGGCTCGGCGATCTTCAACATGAGCCGCAGCGCGTACTGATCAGCTCCAGGGGCGCTTCGCGCCCCACCACTGCCGCTGGTCCGCCAGCAGGCCGTCGAGTCCCCACGTCAGCCCTGCCCGCCCGATGAAGAGTGCCACCATCACCGCCGCCAGCGTGTAGTGGAATCCCTGGCTCGCCGGCGACATGTGCCAGGTGGCCAGGCCGTAGTTGATGGTGAGCAGGAGCGCGATCAGCGAGCCCACGCCCGTGAAGAGGCCGAGCACGAGGAGGATCCCGGCCACCGCCTCGCCGAGCGCCGTGAGGTGCGCGAAGGTCGCCGCGTTCGGCAGCACCGTGCCCTCCACGAACGCCTTGTACCAGCCGATCGGGTTCTCCGCCATCTGCCGGCCGATGATCTTCGGCATCGTCTCGATCCAGCGCGGCGACGCGCCGGGGAGGACGCCGAGGAGCCCGAAGCTCATCTTCGTCACGATCGCCTTCGCGAACCAGAGGCCCACCCACACCCGCAGGATGGCGAGCGCGTACGCGGCGGGGTCGCCGTTTCGGGTCGTCGAGCGCATCATCACTGCTCCCGGGCCGGGCTGCGCGTCACGCGAGGCCGACCTCGTGAAAGATGAACGTCCAGGTGTCGGTGAGTTCGTCGAGCACCTTCGCCAGCGGCTTGCCCGCGCCGTGGCCCGCCTTCGCCTCGAGGCGGAGCAGCACCGGCCGCCCCGACGACGTGGCCTGCTGCAGCCGCGCGGCCATCTTCCGCGCATGCATCGGGTCCACCCGGCTGTCGCTCTCCGCCGTGGCGAGGAGCACCGCGGGATACGGCGTCCCCTCCACCACGTGATGATACGGCGAGTAGGCGCGCAGCCAGCGGAACTGCTCCGGATGGTCGGGCGAGCCGTACTCGGGGATCCACAGCCGCGCGATGAGGAACTTGTGGTAGCGCAGCATGTCGAGCAGCGGCACCTGGATCACCACCGCACGGAACAGGTCGGGCCGCTGCGTGAGCACCGCCCCCATCAGGAGCCCGCCGTTGGATCCTCCCGCGACGGCGAGCCGGGCGGGCGTGGTCCATCGCTCGGCGACCAGCCACTCCGCGGCCGCGATGAAGTCGTCGAAGGTGTGCTGCTTCCGGCCGAGCATGCCGTCCTGGTGCCATCCCTCGCCGTACTCGCCGCCGCCACGCAGGTTCGGCACCGCCACGATGCCCCCGCGCTCGAGCCACAGCAGCAGGGACCGCGCGAAGGCCGGCGTCATGGAGATGTTGAACCCGCCGTAGCCGGTGAGGTAGCACGGCGCGCCCGCGCCCGGCACCACGTCGCGGCGGCGCACCATGAACATCGTCACCGGCGTGCCGTCGCGCGACGTGTACGTGACCTGCTCCACCGCGAAGCGCTCCGGCTCGAGGTCGGCCTCCACCCGCTTCCACAGCCGCCGCTCGCCGCTCACGAGGTCCACGCGGTAGATGCTCGGCGGCACCGTGTACGACGAGAATCCCACGAAGAGTTCCGTGCCGTCCGGCTCCGAACCCAGCCCGAACAGGCTGCCGATGGCCGGCAGCGGCAGCTCTCGCACGTCGCGTCCGTCGAGCCCCGCGAGGTACAGTCGCGCGGAGGCCCTCTCCAGATAGTCGAGTACGAGGCACTCGCGCGTGACACCGAGGCTCGAGAGCACGGCGTCCGGACGCGCCGGGACCACCTCGCGCCAGTTGGCGCGCTCCGGTCGCGCGACCTCGGCGGCGTAGACGCGGAAGGTCGGTGCACCCTCGTTCGTGCGGATGAAGAGCGTACCGCGCACGACCTGTCCATCGAAGATCGCGGGGAGGTCCTTCGCCACCGGCAGGAGCTCGCCGCCGCTGGCGAGGTCGGCGAGGTACAGGTCGGTCTGGTCGAAGGTGCGCGCGACGCCGACGATGAGCCAGCGCCCATCCTCGGACAGCGACACGCCCGGCCAGTGCTCCTTCTGCGCGGGCTTGAAGACCGGCGCGTCGTGCGCCGGATCGTCGCCCAGGCGGTGGAACCACACCGCGCGGTGGTAGGGCTCCTCGCCCTCGGGCACCTCGCCGGGCGCCGGGTAGCGCGTGTAGTAGAAGCCGCTCGCGTCAGGGAGCCACGCCACGTCGGCGGCGCGCGTGCGCGGGATGCGGTCGGGCAGCGGCGCGAGCGTGCCGAGGTCGAGCACGTGCAGCGTGCTGTGCTCGCTGCCGTCGGTGGAGAGGCCGTACGCGAGCAGCCGGCCGTCGGGGCTCGGATGGTACCAGTCGAGCGCCGTGGTGCCGTCGGCGGCGAGCGTGTTGGGATCCACCGCGACGCGGTCGACGCCCTCGACGCCGTCGCGCACGTACAGCACCGGCTGGTTCTGCGCGCCGTCGCGCCGCTGGTAGAGGTAGCGGCCGTGCACCGGCGTGGGCGTGCCGATGCTGCCGATGGCGAGCAGCTGCTCGAGCCGCCGGCGGATCGTCGCACGCACGGGCCGCGCGGCGAGCCACGCCTCGGTGCAGGCGTTCTGCGCCGCGGTCCACGCCGCCACCTCGGGCGCGTCGCCCTGCTCGAGCCAGCGATACGGATCGTGGACGGGCTCGCCGTGGAGCACGTCCACCACGGGCTCGGCGCGCGTGGGGGGATGGGCGGGCGTGGCGGCCCGCTCAGTCACCGAGGCTGATTCCAAGGGACCGTGCCGTGGTGATGATGTCGGAGTCGAGCGGGATCTTCCGCTGCCGGCCCACCGCGTCGGCGAGCGGCACGCGCACGATGCCAGTGCCGCGGAGTGCCACCATGGTGCCGTAGTCGCAGTCGGCGATGGCCTGCACCGCCGCCGTGCCGAAGCGGAGCCCGAGCAGCCGGTCGTACGTGGTGGGCGAGCCGCCACGCTGCAGGTGCCCGAGCACCAGCGAGCGCACCTCCTTGTCGACGCGCTCGGAGATGAGGTGCGCCACCTTGCTGCCGATGCCGCCGAGGCGGTCCACCGTGCCGGCGCCGCGGCGTTCGAGCAGCTCCACGTCGCCGTCCACCGGGCGCGCGCCCTCCGCGACGACGACGATGCTGAAGTGCTTCCCGGTGGCGTCGCGGTCGCGGATCTTGTCGCAGACCTTCTCGATGTCGAACGGGATCTCCGGAATGAGGATCACGTCCGCGGTGCCGCTGATGCCGCTGTGCAGCGCGATCCAGCCCGTGTCGCGCCCCATGAGCTCCACCACCATCACGCGCTGGTGGCTCTCGGCGGTGGAGTGGAGCTTGTCGATGGCGTCCGTGGCGATGTTCACCGCCGTGTCGAAGCCGAACGTCTGCTCGGTGGCGGCGACGTCGTTGTCGATCGTCTTGGGCACGCACACCACCGGCAGGCCCTTGGCCGCGAGGCCGGCCGCGATCTGCAGGCTGCCGTCGCCGCCGATGGCCACGAGCGCCTCGAAGCCGCTCGCGCGGAACGCGGCGATCAGCTCGTCCGAGCGGTCGACCTCCTGCCGCGAGCCATCGGGCAGCGTGGCCACGCTGCGGAACGGATTGCCGCGGTTGGTGGTGCCGAGGATGGTGCCGCCCTGGCTGGTGATGCCGCGCACGTCGTCGGGATCGAGGTGCACCACGCCCTGGAAGGCCAGCAGGCCGTCGTAGCCGCGCTGGATGCCGTAGGTCTGCCACCCCCGGTGGTGGGCCGCGAGCACCACCGCGCGGATGACGGCGTTGAGGCCGGGCGCGTCCCCGCCGCCCGTGTTGACTGCAATGCGCATCCTGCTCCTTGGTCTGCTCAGCCGCGCAGCGCGCGTATGCGTGCGACGATTTCCCCGGGCTCGGCGTGGCGCCCCTCCGCCTTCTTCGAGAACACCTGCTCGCCGTCGACCGTCACGACGAACACGCCGCCGGACGACGGCTCGAGCCGCGTCTGCACCCCGGGAAAGGCTGCTTCCAGTTCAGCCACCAGACCGGCGGCTCGCGGTTCGTAGTTTCAGACGACGCAGTACTGAATGGCGACCAGCATCTCGGCAGGCTCCAGGGCAGGTGTCTCAAGTCGGCTCGGCGAATCGTAGCGGACGGAGGAAACCGCGCCAAGGGACGTACAGCGCTTGCCGGACACGGCCGAAACAAGGCTCCGGGGCGCTCCGCGCCCTGACCCTCCGCGAGCCGCAGTGTCCATGAACGGGGACAAATCGTCCCGGATCGAACCATCAGGAACCCGGCTCGCTCGGCGGAATAGGGAGTTGGAGGGTGGTACAAGGCATGCGCTCGGCAGCCTTGTGTTCCGGGGCGACGTACGTAAAATGTCGTGAGGCTATGCCCCGTGTCGCGCCAACCATTCCCAGGGAGTCGTTCATGAAGACGCTGACTCGTCTCGGCCTTCTCGTCGCCACGCTGGCCGTCGCTGCTGCCGCTCCGGCGGCTGCGCAGGCCAAGTTGCCGGCGGGCGTGACGCCGGCGATGGTGGAGAAGGGCAAGACCATCTACAAGGGCACCGGGCTGTGCTTCGCGTGCCATGGTCCCGAGGCCAAGGGTGCCGTCGGCCCGAACCTGACGGACAAGGAGTGGGTGCACGTCAAGGACGGTGACTTCGCGGGCATCGTCGCGCTCGTCACCAAGGGCGTCGCCGCCGGCGAGGCCAAGCTGGGCAAGGGCCCGATGCCGGCCAAGGGCGGTTCGCAGATCAGCGACGAGGATGTGAAGGCCGTCTCGGCCTACGTCTGGACGCTCAGCCATTCGTCCTGAGTCCTGCCTTGGCGTGTCACGCATGGGTCGTCCGGCTCTCGCCGGACGACCCATGTCGCTTCCAGCCTGATCCCTCGGAGATTCGGAGATCCGGATGCGTTCGCTCCTGCCTGCCCTCTGCGCCATCACCCTCGGTGCGCCCCCGACCCTCGGCGCGCAGTCTCCGCCCGCGACGCGCCTGGCGTCCGCCATCCGGCCCGAGGCCCTTCAGGCCCACCTGACGTTCCTCGCGGACGACGCGCTCGAGGGCCGAGCCCCGGCGACGCGCGGTGGGGATCTCGCCGCCAGGTACATCGCGGCGCAGTTCGCCCGCCTGGGCCTCGAGCCGGCCGGCGACGACGGCACCTGGTTCCATCGCATCCCCGTCGTGACCCACACCCCGCAGCCCGAACTCGAGATCACGGCCCCCGAACGCCGCGCGCTCCGCTACCGCGACGACTACGTGCTGTGGTCGATGCGCGACGAACCGGAAGTCGAGGTCCTGGCGCCGGTGGTGTTCGTCGGCTACGGCATCGATGCGCGGGACTCGAAGTGGAATGACTTCGCCGGCGCCGATGTGAAGGGCAAGATCATCGTGGCGCTGGTGAACGACCCCGGCCTGCGTGACGAGACCCTCTTCCGCGGCAGGGAGCTCACCTACTTCGGTCGCTGGACCTACAAGCTCGAGGAGGCCGAGCGGCAGGGAGCCGCCGGCATCCTGCTGGTGCACACCACCGAGAGCGCGACGTATCCGTGGAGCACGGTGATGGGTTCGTGGTCCAAGACGCAGGTGCGCCTCGCGCGCACGCCCGGGCCGCTGCTCGCCGCGGGATGGCTCACCGAGGAGGCGGCCGGCCGGCTGCTCGCCGCCGGCGGCCAGGACCTCGCCGGGCTCTCGGCGGCCGCGGCCCGTCCGGGATTCCGCGCCGTGCCGCTCGGCGTGACGATGCGAGCGCTGGTACGAAGCACCCTCACGCGAAGCGAGACCGCGAACGTCGTGGCGCGACTGCCCGGCAAGGGACCGCACGCCGACGAGGCGGTGCTGGTGGGCGGCCACTACGACCATCTCGGCATTGGCCAGCCCGTGAATGGCGATTCCATCTACAACGGCGCACAGGACAACGCGTCGGGCACCGCCGCCGTGCTCGCCCTCGCCGAGGCGTTCGTCGCCAGCGGCGTGCGCCCCGCGCGCAGCGTGCTGTTCATGGCGTTCGGCGCGGAGGAGTCGGGACTGATCGGCTCCGAGGCGTTCGCGCGCCGGCCCACCCTGCCGCTGCGCCGCCTGGTGGCGGTGATGAACGTGGACGTCGTCAATCTCCACGGCCGCACCCGCGACATCGGCGCCCTGGGCTCGGAGCACTCCTCGCTGGGCACGGTGTTCGCGCAGGCCGCGCGCGCCGAAGGACTGCGAGTCGTCGACGACCCGCGCGCCCGCATCACCGGGTCGTTCTTCCGCTCCGACCACTTCCCCTTCGCGAAGGCGGGGGTGCCGGCGCTTTCGCTCTCGAGTGGGCTCGACTTCGTCGGACGGCCCGCCGATTGGGGGAAGGCGCAGCGGGCGGCGTACGACGCCGATCGATATCATCGGCCTCAGGACGAGTGGCTCCCCGCCTACTCCGTGGATGGCGCGGTGCAGCAGATGCGCGTCGTGGCCCGTGTCGTGCTCGCGGTGGCATCGGCCGCCAACCAACCCATCTGGGCCAGCACGTCCGAGTTCGCCGATGCCGGACGGGCCAGATCGGCGCCATGAACGAAAACTGAGCACACAGGATAAACTGCTTACTCGACAACAGTTTACATGATTTCGCAAGCCGGACAATATCAATCGAGATTGTCCGAATACCCGGCCCGGGCTATATTCGCGCCCGCTCCGGCTGCCCCTTCCCGGACATCTCCAAGGACGGAGTTCCCGTGGACCTGCCTACGACGCACCGGGTTCCGCTGACGTGGCTGCTGCAGCACGGCAACGAGGCCATCCGGTACCGCACCCTGAGCGAGCTGGCGCCTCCCGGCCATGCCACGCCCGAGCAGTTGACCGCGGCACAGCAGGCCCTGGTGGAGTCGAAGGTCGCCGCCGCCGTCGTCAAGAAGCAGAAGGACAACGGCATCTGGGGTGGCAACCTCCTCGGACTCGCCCCCTCGGTGAAGGAGGGCATCAAGGAAGTCGGCACCGTCCCGCAGTACCGGCGACTTGTCGAGCTCGGCTACCCCCTCAGCGCCCGGACCTACAAGCTGGCCGACCGCACCCTCTTCCGGCTGCTGTCCCGCGATGAGGATCCGGCACTGCTGTACGAGTACCAGAAGACGACCAAGCTGGAGCCGCCCGTGGCGGCGTGGGTTCGCGAGCTCTTCCGCGAGGGCGCGGCGGCGGCGCTGGCCGAGGCGGGGCATCTCGAGGACCCCCGCCTGCGCGGCGCGGCCCACAAGATCGCCAACGCCGTCTCGACCTTCCTGCGAAGCCCCCTGGCCGAGAAGCCGTTCGTGCGCTCCGGCAAGTACACGGCCCTGCACCCCGAGGCGTTCCCGCCCACCTGGTACTCGGTGGCGATGATCGCGCACATGCCGAACCTGCAGCGGGAACGCGCCGGCTTCACCGAGCGGCTGGGCCACTACCTCGCGCAGCCGGCGCCGAAGAAGTCGTTCGTCGTCATGCTCGGCAAGAAGGCCATGAAGCCCCAGCAGCTCCTGCTCGGCGACCCGATCGAGGCCGACGCGAAGGGGACGCCGAAGGACCTGCCGCTCGCCCTCTACTACATCGCGCTGCTCTCGCGCATGCACGCGCTGCAGTGGGCACCGGTGGCCACCAAGGTGCTCGCGCGCACGCTCAAGGACGTCGACGAGCGCGGCATCTGGGCGCCGAAGCCGCTGCGCTCGCAGCCCAAGGCCTCCAACCACATCACGCACCACTGGTACCCGTTGCAGCCGGACGACAAGTCGGCCGAGAGCAAGCAGATCGACGTGACGTTCCGCCTCGCGCTGATCGCGAAGAGCCTGGGCTGGGAGCTGACCTTCGACTAGTAGCCCCAGCGGATCATCGCGCTGTTGGTGGACATCATCGTCGTCCAGTCGCGGATGAGCTGCTGGTAGGCCCGCCCCACGGGGCGGATGCGCCGGTCGAGATCCACGAGCCCGAGCGGGTTCACCCGTCCGGCATCCTCGCGCAGCGACGTGTCCCAGTCCACCTGGTCGGTGAGCGAGTACCAGGTGAAGCCCACCACGGGCACGCCGTCCTGCTTCAGCCGCACGATGTTCGCCCACTGCTTGTACAGCCAGCTCACCGCGTCCGGCTCCTTGAAGTTCGTCTCCGTGTGCATCACGGGGAGGCGGTAGCGATCGTAGTACTGCCGCGTCAGCACGTAGTAGCCGAAGATCTCGCCCGACGGCACGATGCTGCCCTCCGGCGTCACGTAGTGCTCGTTCGTCACGTAGTAGTCGGTGCCCATCACGCAGTTGGCCGGCACCCCGTTGGTGCGGAACCACTCGTACTCCTGCTCCGTCATGCCGTGGGCCATGAGGTACCGGTACGTGGCGAGCGACACGGGCAGGCCGTAGGTGAGGTCGAGCGCCACGTAGCGACGCTCGTTCAGCCCGCGCGCGCGGTCGATGCAGCACGGATGCTCGGGGTGGAAGTACTCCGACGACTCGCTCTGGATGAAGATGGTCTCCGGGACGGCGTTCGAGATGGCGCGCATCGCGAGGACGTTGGCGCGGCAGAGGTTCTTGATCGCCGTCACCCAGGCGTAGTCGCTGGTCTGGCACTCGTTCCACCAGCCGTTGAGCGCCGAGAACGTCGCGCAGATGAAGATCTCGTTGATGGGCGTGTAGAAGCGCACCCAGGGATAGCGCCGCGCGAACGCGCCGGCGAACTCGGCGAAGTGCGGTGCCCAGTCGGGATTCTGGAAGTCACCCACCCAGTCGGGCACGCCGAAGTGGCACAGGTCGGCGATGGGCGTGATGCCGAGCCGGCGCAGCTCCTCCATCGTGACGTCGGAGAAGCTCCAGTCGTAGTGTCCGGGCCCGAGGTGCGCGAGGTGGTAGGGCGGCCCGTAACGCAGGAACGGGATGCCCAGCTCGCGCACGAGCTGGAAGTCCTCCTGCCATCGCACGTAGTGCCCGGTCTTCTCGTACTCGTCGACACGCTTGATCCGGCCGTCGGGGGTGCGGATGGTCGGATAGCTGGACTCGATGCCGGTGCAGAACATGAACGAGTGCGCGGGCAGCGGGCTGATCGCGGAAGGGGCGGTCGGGTCGTCGGCACGGCGAAACGGCATCGGGGCAACTCTCGCTGGCGGAGGTGAGGCGGGCCCGGAACGCGGCCCATCCTCCCGATACCCGCCACGTCGCATTCGGACCGACTGCCGATTGCGGGCCAGAGCGTAGTCTGACATACTACCTCCATGCCTCGACTCGATCTCACCCCGTTCGGATTCACGCCCACCGAGAGCCTCGTCTACGAGGTGCTCCTCACGGAGGGCCCCGGCACCGGCTACGGCATCGCGCGGTCGGCCGGCCTGGCGCGCGCCAACGCCTATAGCGCGCTCGAGGGGCTGGTCACGAAGGGCGCGGCGCGCATGGAGGGCGGACGCCCCAAGCGCTATCGCCCAGAGCCGCCCAGCGCGCTCCTGGCGCGCATCGCCGGCGATCACGGCCGTCACCTCGACCGGCTCACGGCCGAACTCGAGGCGGTCGCCGTTCCCGCCACGCCAACGCTCGTCGAGGTCACGTCGAGTCGCGGGGCCCTGCAGCTCATCCAGCACGACGTGGCGCGCGCGACGAGTTCGGTGCGGCTGCTGGCGCCCGCCGAGGCCTTTCCGCTGCTGGGCCCGGCGTTGCGCCGGCCGGCCTCCGCGGGGGTGACGCTGGCGCTCTATTCGGTAGGACCGGCGCAGCTCGGCTTCGCACCGATCACGACGGTCACCGACACCGACGGCTGGCCGGGCGCGCCGCTCATCTGCGTGACCGACGACCGCACGGCGCTGATCGCGTCGCGGCAGGGGGCGGAGGTGGCGGGGCACTGGAGCACGTCGCCGACGTTCGTGGCGGCGGCGGGGCTCGCGATACGGGGATTGACCGTGTCTTCCTGAGCGCAGCGAAGGATCGGGGCGCATCGGTTGGGATCGGTCGTTGCCGCAACCCGGTCCTTCGCTCCGCTCAGGACGACAAAGTGCACCATCAATGACGAAGGGCTCCGATGTTCTCGGAGCCCTTCGTCTGTATTCCGCCCCTCCGCCCTAGTGGTGGAACGCCGCCAGCGGACTCACATCCCGCGGATTCTCGTCACCGAACAGCAGGCGTCCCTCCTTGAAGCTCGCGCCGCGCAGGGTGAGGGCGAGCACCTCGCCGAGTTCCTCGACGAAGTAGACCTTCATCCGCTGGCGCGCCTCCTCCGGCAGGTCCTCCAGGTCGGCCTCGTTCTCCTTCGGGAGGATGACCTCGGTGATGCCCGAGCGGAGCGCGCCGAGCACCTTCTCCTTCACGCCCCCGATGGGAAGCACGCGGCCCCGCAGGGTGATCTCGCCCGTCATCGCGATGTCGTGGCGCACCGGCCGCCCGGAGAGGGCGGAGATGACCGCCGAGGCCATCGTGACGCCGGCCGAGGGACCGTCCTTCGGGATGGCGCCGGCCGGAACGTGGATGTGGATGTCGCGGTCGAACATGTCGTCCGGGATCCGCAGCCCCGCCGCGTGCGAGCGCGCGTACGTCCAGGCGGCCCGTGCCGACTCCTTCATGACGTCGCCGAGCTGGCCGGTGAGGACGAGCTCGCCCTTGCCGCGCATCGTGCTCGCCTCGACGAACATGATGTCGCCGCCCGACGGCGTGTAGTACATGCCGGTGGCGACGCCCGCCTGGTCGGTGCGCATCGCCTTCTCCGGGTGCACGCGCGGGCGGCCCAGCAGGGCCCGCACGAGGTCGGAGTCGGCCACGACGCGCTCGGTCTCCTTCGCCGCGATGCGGCGGGCCACCTTGCGCGCCAGCTTGCCGAGCTCGCGCTCGAGCTGCCGCACGCCGGCCTCGCGGGTGTAGTTGCTGATCACCTCGCCCAGCGCGTCGGGACGGATCTCGAGCTGCGCCTCGGTGAGCCCGTTCTCGGTGAGCTGGCGCGGGATGAGGTACTTCCGCGCGATGTGGCGCTTCTCGCCTTCCGTGTAGCCGGCGAACTCCACCACTTCCATGCGGTCCAGAAGGGGGCCGGGAATGTTCTGGATGAAGTTGGCCGTTGCGATGAACAGCACCTCGCTCAGGTCGAACGGCACGCCGAGGTAGTGGTCGACGAACGAGTCGTTCTGCGCCGGGTCGAGCACCTCGAGCAGCGCCGAGGCGGGATCGCCCTGGAACGAGACGCCGAGCTTGTCGACCTCGTCGAGCAGGAAGACGGGGTTCTTGGTGCCCGCCTGCTTCATGCCGGCGATGATGCGCCCGGGCATGGCCCCGACGTAGGTGCGCCGGTGGCCGCGGATGTCGGCCTCGTCGCGCGCGCCGCCGAGGGAGATGCGCACGTACTGGCGTCCCATCGAGCGCGCGATCGACTTGGCGACGGACGTCTTGCCGACGCCCGGCGGGCCCACGAACAGGAGGATCGGGCCCTTCGCCTGCTTCTCGCCCTCGGTCTGCTGGGTGGGGCGCGGCGACGGCACGTCGGCCGCCTTGGACTCGCTCTCCGACGCCGGGTCGGTGGTGGTCGGCGCCTCGTCGATGCCGGCGACCGCCGCGGCGTCCTTCGCTTCGGCCTGCTCCCGCAGCTGCCGCACCGCGAGGAACTCGAGCACCCGGTCCTTCACGTCGCCGAGGGCGTAGTGATCCTCGTCGAGGATCTCCTGCGCACGGGCGAGGTCGAGGTGCTCGTCCGAGCGCTCGTTCCACGGCAGCTCGGCGACGGTCTCGAGGAAGGTCCGGATGACCTGGGACTCCATCGACTCGCGGCCGATGCGCTCGAGGCGGCCCATCTCGCGATCGACCTCCTTCTGCACCACCTCGGGGAGCTCGCGCTTCTCGAGCTTCTCGCGCAGCTCCTCGAGATCGCCGACCTCGTCGTCCTCGCCGAGCTCCTTGCGGATCGTCTTGAGCTGCTCGCGCAGCAGCATCTCGCGCTGCCGCTCGCCCAGCTCCTCCTGGACGCGGCTCTTGATGTCCTCCTGCGCGTCGAGCACGCTGATCTGCCGCTGGATGTGCACCAGCACCTTGCGGAGCCGGTCCTCGGTGGAGAGCGTCTCGAGCAGCACCTGGCGCTGCGCGGGATTGATATCGATGTAGCCGGCGACGAGGTCGGCGAACTTGCCGGGCTCGTTCACGCCGGCAAGCACCTGCTGCACCACTTCCTCCGGCAGGCCCGACTTCTGGCCCAGCTCGGCGGCACGGGCGCGCGCCTCGCGATGCAGCGCCACGAACGCCGGGTCCTCCGGCGCGAGCGGCGAGAGCTCCTCGGCCTGCCGGACCACGGCGGCGAGGTAGCCGTCCTTCTCGAAGTAGTGCATGGCGATGGCGCGGTACTCGCCCTGCAGCAGCAGCTGCACGCCGGCGAGGCCACGCTGCATCTGGCCGATGCGCGCCACGGTGCCGATCGTGTAGAGCACGTCGGCGTTCACGGTTTCGACGTTCTGCCGCTGCGACACGGCGAAGACGAGCTTGTCGGTGGTCGTCAGCGCCGCTTCGATCGCGCGGAGGGTACCCGGGCGGCCGGCGCCGATCGGCGCAGCGACTCCGGGAAAGAGCACGACTTCCCTCAGCGGGAGCACGGGAAGCGTCAGTCGTTCACTCATCGGGTCTCCTTGCGTCCATCCTGAACCGGCGTTCGCCGGATCCAAGTCGGGACATGCAGTCGCACCGGCCGTGCCATGCGGGTACCAAAGACGGAACCGTTGGCGGACAACGACTTGCGCGTCGAAGGGGGATGCGAGCCCCTCCGGGTGGCTCGGCTCGACCCGCCGATGTGGCTCGAGCCTCGGAAGGAACCTGCCGTTTTGGCGACTTCCGCGTCCAGTACGGTGCAAAGTGAATCTTCGGATGAAGACGACCGTAGTGGAATCGACTTCACCGGTTGCCCGATACATGGCGCGCAGGCAAATTCTGAGGCTGCAGGACGTTGGGAACTTCCCAGGCCGTCCCTTGTCTCTCGTCCCGGACCGCGCGGGGTCAACCGACCGGATGTCCGACCCGTTCGACAAGCCGCTGGCCCAACGCGTCGCCGAGGCGCTCGCACACCATTACACCCTCGAGGGTGAAATCGGGCGCGGGGGCATGGGCGTCGTGTATCGCGCCCGCGACGAACAGCTGAAGCGCCGGGTGGCGATCAAGGTGCTGCCCCCCGAGCTCGCCTTCCAGGGCGACATCCGCGAGCGCTTCAAGCGCGAGGCCCAGACGGCGGGCCAGCTGCTGCATCCCCACATCGTCCCGATCTACTCGGTCGGCGAGGCCGGCGGCCTCGTCTACTTCGTGATGGGCTACGTGGACGGCGAATCGGTGTCGGGCCGGGTGAAGCGGAAAGGCCCGCTGCCGGCGGACGAGGCGCGCCGCATCATGAAGGAAGTGGCCGATGCCCTCAGCGCCGCCCATGCCGTCTCCGTCATCCACCGCGACATCAAGCCCGACAACATCCTCCTCGAGGGGACGCGCGGGCGCGTGATGGTGACGGACTTCGGCATCGCGAAGGCCATCTCGTCGAGCTCGGGCGCCACGCTCACGGGCGCCGGCGTCGCCATCGGCACGCCGTCGTTCATGAGCCCGGAGCAGGCGGCCGGCGAGAAGGAGATCGACGTGCGCTCCGATCTCTACAGCCTGGGCATCGTGGCGTACCAGATGCTCACCGGCGAGCTGCCGTTCTCGGCGCCGACGGTGGCGGGCATCCTGATGAAGCAGATCACCGAGCCCGCCCCCGACGTGCGGCTCAAGCGTCCCGACGTGCCCGAGGACCTGGCGCTCGCCATCGCCCGCTGCCTCGAGAAGGACCCCGAGAACCGCTGGCCCACCGCCGACGCGCTGCGCCGCGCGCTCGAGAGCCGCACCGTGGGCAGCTATCGCCCCACGGGCACCTCGTGGCGCGCGGGGCAGCGGCCCCCGACCGGCGCGGCGCAGAGCCCCCGCTCCTCGCGGGCGGCCACGTCGCCGCGTCGCCCGATCATGGACCGCCCCGACAATCGCGCCTATGGGGCCGACCGCCCGTTCGGCGGACCGCCGCTGCCGGCACCGATCGGCCGGCCGCGGCCCGCCGACCTGCGCCGCGGGCGGTTCCGCGACGAGAACACGGGCGAGGTGCTGGTGCGCGACACCGGCGAGCCGAAGATCGTGCAGACGGTGCGGAAGCAGTTCGCGTCGTGGGCGGCGGTGAACGGCGGCCTCTTCATGCTCAACGTCGCGACGACCCAGCTCGACCCGCCGTGGTTCCTCCTGCCCGCGGCGATCATGGGCATCGGCCTGCTCAACAACTACGCGAAGCTCTGGCAGGCGGGCTACAACTGGCGCGACGTGATGAAGCGGCCGCCGGCGCCCGACTCCGTGGAGTCGAGCCGCGATCCCGCCGTCGCGAAGGGCGCGCTGCCGAAGGTGCTGCCCGCGCCGTCGCCGGTGGAGTTCGGCGAGCAGTACGGCTACGTGCGCCAGGTGCACAGCGACCGGCAGGCCATCATGCGGCTGGTCGAGAAGCTGCCGCCGTCGGAGCGTCAGGTGCTCAGCGACATCCAGGAGACCGTGGACGGGCTCTACCGCCGGGCCACGGACCTCGCGCGCACGCTGCACCTGATGGACGGCGAGGTGGGCGAAGGCGGCGTGGCGCGCATCGAGCAGCGCATCGCCATGCTGCGCCAGCAGCCCGAGGACGAGGAGCGCGACCGACAGCTGTCGCTGCTCGAGCGGCAGAAGAAGACGGTGGCCGACCTCGAGTCGCGGAAGGGGCAGGTGGCCCGCCACCTCGACTCGTGCGTACTGGCGATGCAGAACCTGCGGCTCGACCTGCTCAAGCTCAAGTCGAGCAACGTGGCGGAGGTGATGGGGGATATCACGCAGGCGACGCAGCAGGCGCGGGCGCTCTCGCGGAACGTGGACAATGCGATCGCGGCGGCGGGGGAGATCAACGAGGCGATGGGGCGCTGAGGGGACCGCGTCGTTGCGAGGAGCAAGCGCAGCGAGGGACACGGCAACCGAGCGCGACGCGCGAGCTGGTGAGGCCGAAGGCCGAACAATCCGGGTGCGAAGAGCGGGACCCCGGGCGCGTGCACGGGGTCCCGCTCTTTGCATCCGGATTGCTTCGTCGCTTCGCTCCTCGCAACGACGAGGGCGCGCGGCGCCCTCGTCAGAAGGTCGCGACGAGTCCCAGGCGGACGTTCTGGTTGTTGTACTTGATCTTGCCGCTCGCCCCGAGGTCGATGAGCGGATCCTCCTTCTGATCGATCTTCACCCTGGTGGAGCTCAGGCTGTATCCCAGCTCCGTGCCGAGCCAATCCAGCGGGAAGTAGCGCACCGCCGCGCCGCCCTGGACGATGCTGGCCTTGATGTTGTCGATCGGGACGTAGAGACCACCCAGCTCGGCCTCGACGTACCAGCGAGCACCCACCTGCCACCGGCCGAACGCGCCGATGGCCAGTGACGGGCCCACCAGGCTCTGCTCGAAGGCCACGCTGTCGGCGACGGTGCCTGAACCGTTGGAGATGCTGGCCGAACCGAGCCAGTCCGCGTCGAAGAACGTCGCGCCCAGTCCGACGTTCAAGCCGATCTGCGAGCGCTCCGCCGCGTGGATCGCCCAGCGGTAGTTCACGCCGAGCTGGCTCTGGCCGATCTTGCTTTCGAGTGCCGCGCCGGCGGCGTACGTGACCGAATCGATGGTGACGTCCTGCTCCAGCGTCTTCAGGCCGCTGCGCGAGATGAAGAGGTAGGACGCCTCGATCTCGTGCCGTCGGCCGGGGCGCCAGCGGAACCCGATCCGCGGCCGGAGGGCGACCCGCTCGAGCCCCAGGTCGTCCTCCGAGTCCACCTCGGTGCCCTCGCCCTCGTCAGAGTCCAGCCGCACCGTCGTGCCGAGGATCACCCCGGCCGCCGAGACGCTGACCTGGAACTTGTCGTAGAGGTGACTGGGCGCCTGACCCACCAGCGGCCGAGCGGCGAACACCCCTAACACCATCGCAACTGCGACTGCCCGGGCGGACATGCGCCCTCCTTGGCGGTTAGACGGCGAGCACGGACTCCATCGACGCACGCAGGGAGTCCACCTGCGGCAGGATCACGTCTTCGAGTTCCGGGGCGTAGGCCACAAATGTATCCGTGGCCGCATGGCGGCGCACCGGTGCGTCGAGCCAGTGGAACGCCTCGTCGGCGATGCGGGCCGCGATCTCGGCGCCGTAGCCCCAAGAGAGCGAATCCTCGTAGGCCACCAGCACCCGGCTCGTCTTGCGCACGGAGGCGAAGATGGTGTCCCAGTCGACCGGTGAGAGCGTGCGCAGGTCGATCACCTCGACGCTCGCCCCAATCTGCTCCTCCACCGCCTTGGCCGCCACCAGGCAGCGCTGCACCACCGCCCCGTAGGTGATCACGGTGAGATCGGTGCCCGGCCGGACCACCTTCGCCTTGCCGAAGGGGATCATGAAGTTCGGGCCCGGGTTCGGCGCCTTGTTGTAGGTCTGGCGGTAGAGGTGCTTGTGCTCGAGGAAGATGACCGGATCGTCGCAGCGGATGGCGGTGCGCAGCAGGCCGTTGGCGTCGAGCGCCGTGCTCGGGCACACCACGCGCAGGCCCGGGATGCCGGTGAAGAGGGCCGCCCCGGTCTGCGAGTGGTAGATGGCGCCGCCCTTCAGGTAGCCGCCGTAGGTGACCCGCACCACGACCGGCGACGCGAAGGCGTTGTTGGAGCGCCAGCGCATGAGCGCGAGCTCGTTGCGCAACTGCATGTAGGCCGGCCAGATGTAGTCGAAGAACTGGATCTCGACCACCGGCTTCATGCCGCGCGTGGCGAGCCCGATGGCCCGGCCCACGATGTTGGCCTCGGCCAGCGGCGAGTTGTAGACGCGGTTGCTGCCGAAGGCGCGCTGCAGCCCCCACGTCACCTTGAACACCCCGCCCTTCCCCTTCACCTGCTCGAGGCTGCCCTCGCGGCTGGCATCCGCCACGTCCTCGCCGAAGATGACGATGCGGCCATCGCGCGCCATCTCCTCCTTGAGGCACGAGTTCAGGAGGTCCACCATGGTGGTGGGCTCCCCGGTCATGCGCGGGTCGTCCTCGGTGTCGAAGCCGTCTGAGGTGGGGTCGACGTCGGGCGAATAGACGTAGTCGTAGATGGTGCTGGTGGCCGGCTGGGGCGAGGCGAGCGCCACGTCGGCGGCCACCTGCACCTCCTCGTCCACGGCCGCCCGGATGGCCTCGAGCTCCGCCTCGGTGGCGATGCCCTCGGCGAGGAGCCGCTTCGGGAACGTCACCAGCGGGTCGCGCGCCGCCTCGGCCTCGCGCTCCGACGAGGGACGGTAGAGCACCTCGTCGTCGGAGAGCGAGTGCGAGTAGGGCCGGATCACGTGCGCGTGCACCAGGGCCGGCCCCTTCCGCTGGCGGCAGTACTCCACCGCCCGGACCATCGTGTCGTAGGACGCGAGGGGGTCGCAGCCGTCCACTTCCTGGATGTAGAGGCCGGGGAAGCCGGTGAGCAGCTTCGAGATGGAGCCGCCGGGGGTGTTCACCTCGACGGGCACCGAGATGGCGTAGCCGTTGTCCTCGACCAGGAAGATGACGGGCAGCTTGAGGTTGGTGGCGCTGTTGAGCGCCTCCCAGAACTCGCCCTCGCTCGTGGTGCCGTCGCCGGTGGTGCAGAGGACCACTTCATCGCCGTGAAACGGCACGTCGGGCCGCTTGTCCTCGGGCATCTGGCTCAGCCGCAGCCACGCCTCGGCGGCGCCCACCGACTGCACGAACTGCGTGCCGGTAGGGCTCGAGACGCTCACGACGTTGAGCTCCTTGTGGCCCCAGTGCGACGGCATCTGCCGGCCGCCCGAGTTCGGGTCGTCGGCGGCGCCGACCGCGCTCAACAGCTGCTCGGTGGCCGTCATTCCAAGGCCCAGGCACAGTGCGCGGTCGCGATAGTAGAGGTAGAACCAGTCGTGCCCGGCGCGCAGGACCTTCGAGGCCGCCGCGAGCACCGCCTCGTGGCCGGCGCCGGAGATCTGGAAGTAGATCTTGTTCTGCCGCTTGAGCTGGATCTCCCGGTCGTCGATGCGTCGCGACATGTACATGATGCGGTACAAGTCGAGCAGCTCGGTCTTCTCGAGGCGCGACGAGGCGGGCGCCTTGGACTTCGACGGGGTGCGCGTGGCCATGGCGGGAACGCTCGGTGGCGTGGACGAGGGGCGGAGGCGCGCCTCCGGGGGTCTCACCAAAATACCCCCGGAACCGGAGTCATGTAACCACTGAAATCGCTAGTAGTAGCGCATACACCTACGAAGTGTGGACTCGCCGCCGTCAGTGCCCCATCGACCGATCGAAGACGACCCGCCCATTCATGATCGTCGCCAGCACCTGAACCTGATCGATGGTCTCCGCGGGAATGGCGGAGAGGTCCTGGTCGAGCACCACGATGTCCGCGAGCCGTCCCACCTTGAGCACGCCGCGCGCCTCGTCGCCGAAGTTGGCGAACGCCTCGCCGGCCGTGTAGGCGCGGAGCGCCTCGTCCAGCGAGATCTTCTCCTCCGGCACCCAGCCGCCCGGATTCTTGCCGTCGAGCGTCTGGCGCGTGATGGCGGCCTTGAGTCCCAGGAGCGGATCGATGGGTGCCACGGTCCAGTCGGAGCCGAGCGCGAGACGCGCCCCGGAGTCGAGCAGCGAACGGAAGGGATAGGTGGTGCGCGTGAGCTCGGGACCGATGCGCTTCCAGGCCCAGCGCCCGTCGTCCGCGATGTGATAGGGCTGCATCGATGCGATGACGCCGAGGGCGCCGAAACGCGCGATATCGGCGGGACGCAGGTGCTGCGCGTGCTCGACCCGGAAGCGGCGGTCGCGAGCCCCGTGTGCCGTGGCCACGCTATCGAAGATGTCGAGCACGATCCGGTTGGCGCGGTCGCCGATGGCGTGTACCGCGACCTGCAGGCCCGCCGAGTCGGCGCGGCCGACCCAGCTCGCGAGGGAGTCGCGCGGGGTGGTGAGCAGTCCGGTGCTGCCCGGATCGTCGAGGTACGGTCGCTCGAGCAGCGCGGTGGTGGAGCCGAGCGAGCCGTCCACGTAGGCCTTCACGCCGGCCACGCGCAGCACCTCGTCTCCCGCGCCGTGCACCCGGAGCGTCTCGGCGGCTGCGCGCCACTCGCTGAGCGGCACGTAGGTGCTCACGCGCGTGCCCAGGCGGCCCGCGGCATGGGCGCGGCGCAGCGCGGCGACCTGGTCCCATCCGGCGGAGACGCTCCCCACGGAGGTGACGCCCTTCGAGGCGGCCCAGCGCGAGGCGCGCACAAGTGCCGAGTCCATCTGCTCGGGCGTCGGCGGCGGCATGACGTTGTAGACCGGGACCTGCGCCTCGTCCTTGAGGATGCCGGTGGGCACCCCGGCGAGGTCGCGCACGATGACGCCGCCGGAAATGTCGCGCGTCTCCGCGGAGACGCCGGCGAGGCGCAGCGCGGCCGAGTTGGCGAGGGCCATGTGGCCGTCGAGGCGGTTCACGAAGACGGGGTTGTCGGGCGTGATCGAGTCGATCCAGCTGCGCTCGGGCAGCGGGGCGCCCTCCCAGCTCTCGTGGTCCCAGTCGCCGCCGAGGATCCATTCGCCGGGCTTGCGCGTCTTCGCGTACGCGCCGAGGCGTCGGATGAACTCCTCCTTCGACTGCGCGGGCCGGAGGTCCACGCTCTGCAGCTGGAAGCCGCCGTCGGTGAAGTGCACGTGCGCGTCGCCGAAGCCTGGGGCCACGAAGGCGCCGGCGACGACGCGGGTGCGCTCGCCGACGAGCCTGGCGGCGCCGGTGCTGTCACCGACGTAGACGATGCGCTCGCCACGGGTGGCGACGGCCTGGGCCCAGGGCGCGGCGCTGTCGCCGGTCCAGACGCGGCCGTAGGCGACGAGGTCGGCGGGGGCGCCGGCGCGGTCGCAGGCGGCCGCGAGGGCGAGGGCGAGGATGAGCGGGCGAGGCGTCATGGGGCTCAGCGCTTGGCGAGTCGGCGGAGGCGCTCGAGGGTCTCGAGCGCGGTGGTGCCCTGCTGGCCCGCGGCCGGGGCGACGGTGAACAGGTCGCGCATGTCGAGCAGGATCTCGAACATGAGCTGGTCGCGCATGAAGGCGCTCTCGAGCTCGACCATGGCCGGCGCCGAGCCCGCCTCCTTTGCGCGGTCGAAGGACTCGCGGTAGATGGCCTCGAGGTTCTCGAGGATGCGTTCGCGGCTGCGCATGACGGGCTCTCCAGTGGGACGGTGGGGCGAGCCGAATAAGGTAGCCGCCGGCCCTTCCGGCGACGAGTCTCGTGCGGTTCCTTGCAGTCCGCTGCAGCTTCTGGTCGAAAACCAGAGGGTCCGGCAGGACCGTGAAACGCCTTACTCATTGACGCACAACGACTTGAAGAATACGCC
Source organism: Gemmatimonadales bacterium (assembly GCA_036276435.1). GTDB lineage: Bacteria > Gemmatimonadota > Gemmatimonadetes > Gemmatimonadales > GWC2-71-9 > JAGGAG01. The sequence goes on along the minus strand of DASUOW010000083.1, from coordinate 14,109 downwards.
CGCCCGGGCATAGCCCCTGCTCTATTCCTCGCCGACCGACCCCCAATTCAAGGCACCCGACGATGCGCACGACCCGACGTGGCTTCACCATGATCGAGCTGGCCCTCACCGTGGTCGTCGTCGGCATCCTGGCGACGATGGCCGTGGCGAAGGTGGGCTCGACGATCTCGCGGTCGAAGGTGGACCGGGCCGCGTCGATCGTGGCCGCCGACCTCGAGAACGCCTTCAGCACGGGCGGCCGGCTGCGTCAGCCGCTGATCCTCTCGTGCGACTGCCCGAACCGGATCTACCGGCTCAACGACGTGCTCAACGACGGCGCGCTGCGCCTCGAGCGCGGCCTCGGCGCCGGCACGCCCTACACCGTGACGTCGATGACCTTCACGCCCGCGACGGTGACGATCCTGCCGCCGGGACGCCTGAGTGCGGCGCTCGAGGTGGACATCACCGTCGACGGCAAGACCCGGCGGATCACGATGTCGAGCGCCGGCTTCGTGCGGATCACCACGCCGCCCTCCCCGTGAGGACCACCCGACCCATGACCCGACCGTCCCGCCGCGCCCGGCGCGGCTTCTCCGTGATCGAGGTGCTGATCGCCATCGTGATCTTCGGCATCGCGAGCGTCGCGCTCGCCGGCCTGACGATGCGCACCGCGAAGCGCAACACGCTCAGCTCGGTGCGCTCGTACCAGACGGTGTTCCTGAGCTCCGAGCTCGCGCGCGTCACGGCGCTGCCCACGGCTGCCCTGGTGGTGGGCACCAGCTGCGACACCACCACCTCGGCGCCGTGGGCGTACCAGCGCTGCACCACCGTCACGAACATCAGCAACCGGCAGCAGCAGGTGCGTGTCATCGTGCGGCCGCTCACCGCCGGGCTCATCGCGCCCGATACCGTCATCATCGACCGCGCCAGCAACGTCGGCGCGCTCGACTTCGGGGGGACCTGATCATGCGCCTTGCCGCTCGCCGGGGCGTCACGCTCATCGAACTGCTGATCGGCGTGGTGCTCGCCGCCATCCTGGGCGCGAGCCTGCTGCAGATCTTCGTGACGCAGTCCCGCTTCAACGACCGGGTGGAGCAGACCCGCAGCGCGCGCGGCGTGGCGCGCACCGCGGTGAACTTCCTGGGCGCCGAGCTGCGCATGACGGACGCGCACGACGGGGTGCTGCTGGCGGAGCCGAGCCGGATCCGCATCCGGGTGCCGTACGCGATGGGCCTCGTGTGCCAGGCGTCGGGGTCCGACATCACCGCCCTCTTCATGCCGGTGGACGCCACGCTCTACGGCATGGGTTACACCGGCTTCGCCGTGCGCAACGCGCTCGACGGGCAGTACACGTACTACATGAACAACACGCCGCCCGTGGCGGGAACCACGTCCCTCTGCACCAGCTCGCCGGCCAACATGACGATCATGCCCGGCGCCGCGGTCCTGCGGGTGCAGGGCAGCATCGCCACGGTGCCCGCCATCGGCACGCCGATCACGCTGATCCGCTACATCGAGTACGCCTTCGAGAACTCGGCCGCGGTGCCGGGCCGCCGGGGGCTGTGGCGGAAGCTGCTGGACCAGTCGGGCAACCCGGTGGTCGACGACGTGGAGGAGCTCGTGGCGCCGTTCGACACCACGGCCCGCTTCCGGTTCTTCATCCTGAACAACCGCGTGCCGTCGGACACGGTGCCGACCTCGCTGGCCAACCTGCGCGGCATCGAGATCCAGCTCGCCGGCGAGAGCGAGCGCACGGTGCGCGGGAGCTCGGCGCCCGAGCAGGCGAACCTCGTGACGTCCGTCTTCTTCCTCAACCGGCTGGACTGACCATGACCCCGACCCCGCGCGGCATGCTCCGCAACGACCGCGGCTCGACGATCGTGCTGGTGCTGCTCCTCGTGGTGCTGCTCACGATCACGGTGGCCGCCGGCTTCGTGCGCTCCTCGTCGGAGCAGCGCACCACGGCCGACATGGAAGCGCAGACCGGCGCGCTGATGGTGGCCCAGTCCGGCCTCGAGCGCTACCTGTTCCAGGTGACGTCGCTGCCAAGCACCTTCCCGTCGACGCAGACGTTCACGCTGACGGGCGGCACGGCGAACGTGACGCTGCACCGGATGCACCTCACCTCGGGCCCCGGCGATCCCACGATCTACGCCGCCCGCTCGCTCGGCCGCTACACGCGCGCCAAGCGGTACGATGCGCGCGCCACCGTCGCCGAGCGCTCCGTGTCGCAGCTGCTGCAGTGGCAGACGGCGTCGATCGACGTGGATGCGGCGTTCACCAGCCTCAACGGCGTGCTGAAGAACGGCACCTCGGGCACGGTGAGCGGCGTGGACGCGTGCAACTCGAGCAACGTGATCCCCGGCGTCGCGGTGCCCGACGGCCTGCACGCCCAGAGCGGCGGCGGCGGCAACCCCGGCGCCTACATCGACGGCGCCCCGGACAACGCCCCGGACTACATGGGCACGGCCGGCCCGACCGGCACCGCGCAGGCCGAGGTGGACATCGACTGGGCCAGCATCATGAACGGCACGATGCTGCAGCCGGACTTCCTGGTGAACCGCAACGTCACGCCGTCCACGGGCACGATCCCCACGAACCCGGCGCAGTACAACAACTGGCCGGTGGTGCGCATCAACGGCAACCTGAACAGCGGCGACAACTTCGACGGGAAGGGCGTGCTGATCGTCACCGGCAACGCGGACCTGACGAACATCACCTGGCGCGGCGTGGTGCTGATCGGCGGCGCGGCGTCCGTCTCGGGCTCGGCCACGCGCGTCTGGGGCACGATGATCAGCGGCCTCAACGTGAAGCTGGGGATGACGGTGCCGGAATCGTCGGTGGGCAACGGCAACTTCCTCGTGCAGTACAACTCCTGCGACATCGCGAGCGCCCTCAACCGCCTCGGCGGCTGGCAGCGCATCGCGAACACCTGGACGGACAACTGGCCGACGTACTGAGCCGGTCGCAGGCCTGACGCGAACCGCCGGACGGTCCTTGCGATCGTCCGGCGGTTCGCGTTTCATACGCGGGAGTCTTTCAAGGTGGACCCGCGTGACCCAGTACGACCGCCTGCGCGTGAGCGCCCTCCAGTACTTCATCCGCCCCGTCACCGACCTGACCCAGTTCCGCGAGCAGGTCGAGGCGCTGGTCGACACCGCGGCGGACTACCGCTGCCAGCTCGTAGTGTTCCCCGAGTACTTCACCGTTCAGCTCCTCACGCTGGGCGACATCCACCGCCCCATCCAGGAGCAGTTGCGCTTCCTGGCCGACTACGAGCCGCAGTTCGTCGAGCTGATGAGCGGCCTCGCCGCGAAGCACCGCATCCACATCGTGGGCGGGACGCTCCCGGTGGTGGATCCCGAGTCCGGCGTGCTCCACAACGAGTGCAAGGTGTTCGGCCCCGGGGGCATGATCGGCACGCAGCGGAAGCTGCACATGACGCGCTTCGAGGACGAGGAGTGGATGGTGTCGCCGGGCTCCGGGCTGCGGCTGTTCGATGCGCCCTTCGGGCGCTTCGCGGTGGCGGTGTGCTACGACGTGGAGTTTCCCGAGATCGCGCGCGCCGCGGCGCTGTCGGGCGCCGACCTGCTCGTGGTGCCGAGCTGCACCGACGACCGTCAGGGGTTCTTCCGGGTGCGCTACTGTGCGCACGCGCGCGCGATCGAGAACCAGATGTACGTCGTCGTCTCGTCCACGGTGGGCTCGCTGCCGATGGTGCCGGCGGTGCACCTGAACTACGGCCAGGCGGCGATCCTCACGCCGAGCGACTTCCCGTTCGCCCGGGACGGGCTCCTCGCGGAGGGCAACTACAACCAGGAGATGATGGTGATCGGCGAGCTGAACTTCGCGACGCTGCGCGAGTCCCGGCTCAACGGCACCGTGCTGCCGCTGCGCGACAGCACGACCACCGCCGCGGTGCTCGCCAGCGTGGAGGTGGTGACCCTGTGATCGGGGTGCGGACCACACGCCCGGAGGACATCCCGGCGCTCGTGGCGCTGTCGGCGCGCGAGTACGGCGGCGGGGCGTCGTGGCAGCCTGCACAACTCGCGTCGCATCTCGCGGTGTTCCCGGAGGGTCAGCTCGTCGCGACGTTGCGGGACGGGGGCGCCGAGCAGGTGGTGGGCATGGCCTCCAGCCTGATCATCTTCTGGGACGACTACGACATCCGTGCCGCGTGGCGCGACTTCACGGCCGGCGGATACTTCACGAACCACGACCCGGCACAGGGCCGTACGCTCTACGGCGCGGAGATCATCGTCGACCCCGCGCGGCGCGGGCACGGCATCGGGGCGCGGCTCTACGAGGCGCGCTGCGCGCTGGTGCAGCGGCTGGGCCTGCTGCGCATCCGCGCCGGCTCACGGCTCGCCGGCTATCACGTCGTGGCGGACCGGATGTCGGCGGAGGAGTACGTCGTCGAGGTGGTGCGCGAACGCCTCCACGACCCGACCCTCTCGTTCCAACTGCACCACGGCTTCCGCGTCATCGGCGTGGTGTCGGGCTATCTGGCGCACGACCCGAAGAGCCTGGGCTTCGCGGCGATCATCGAGTGGCTGAACGAGCGCGTGGCCACGCCGACGGACCGCGAGCTCCAGCAGACATGGGCCGCTCGCTGGCTCACCGCTTGACGGCGCACTCCGCGCCTCCACCCTCCAGCCACCGAGCCCCATGTCCCTGCACGATGCCCAGCGCCGCGTGGACGCCTGGATCAGCCAGTACGAGGAAGGCTACTTCCACCCGCTGACCAACATCTGCCGCCTCACCGAGGAGGTGGGTGAGCTGGCGCGCGAGGTGAACCATCGATTCGGACAGAAGACGAAGAAGCGGGACGAGGTGGAGGGCGACATGGCGATGGAGATGGCCGACATCATCTTCGTGCTGATCTGCATGGCCAATCGCGAGGGCATCGACCTGCAGCAGGCGTTCGACCGGATGATGGACAAGGTGGAGACGCGGGACGCGGATCGGTGGACGAAGAAGGGGACGTGACGCCGGCGTCGCCGCCTGCCGCCTATTCCCAGTCCTTCTTCTCGTCCGTCACTTCCTGCAGCAGCAGCCGGTAGCTCTCCAGCCGCTCGGGCGCGATGCGCCCATCCAGCGCCGCCGCCGTCATGGCGCACCCGGGCTCGGTGCGGTGGGTGCAGTCCGGAAACCGGCACTGCCCGAGCAGCGCGCGCAGCTCGGGAAAGCACTGCGCGAGCCCGCGCGGATCGAGCCCCCAGAGCCCCACCTCGCTGAAGCCCGGCGTGTCCACCAGCCAGCCGCCGATGGGCAGCGGCACCATGCGGGCGCTCACGGTGGTCTGCTTGCCGCGGCCGGTGCGCTCGGAGACGTCGCCGGTACGGAGCACCAGGCCCGGCAGCAGGGCGTTGAGGAGGCTCGACTTCCCGGCGCCGCTCGGGCCCGCCACCACGCTGGCGTGGCCCGGCAGCCACGCGGCGATGGCCCCGAGCCCCTCCCCCGTGCGCACGCTCACCGGCAGCACCTCGTAGCCCGCGCGCCGGTAGCGGGCGATGAGATCGGTGCCGGGATCGAGATCGAGCTTGTTGACGACGAGGGCCACCGGCATGTCGTTCGCCTCGGCGAGCACGAGCATGCGGTCGATGATGGAGGGGACGGGATCGGGGTCCTTCGCCGCGGTCACGACGAAGACGCGATCGATGTTGGCCACCACGGGCCTGGCGCCGCGGCCGTGCGGTTCGCGCCGCTCGAGCACGTTCATGCGCGTCTCGACGCCGGTGATGGCCCACAGCCCGCCCTGCGGCTCGGGCTCGAGGTGCACGCGGTCGCCGGCCACCACCTTCGGCATGTCGCGCTTCGCCTTGCCGCGGAGCACCGCGCGCAGTTCGGCGCCGTCGGCCAGCACGCGGTAGCTCGCGCCGTCGCGCTCGAGCACGAGCCCGGTGAGCTGGCTCACCAGCCCGCCGGCCGCGCCGCGATGGCGTCGTCGAGCGCCTGCTTCACGTCGTAGAGGGAAAGCGCCTTGAGGCGGGCCTCCGCCTCGTCGGGCGTGCGGCCCCAGGCCAGCACCGGCGACTCGGCGTGGCCCACGGGCTGGTCGCCGGCCGGGCTCCAGCGGATGAAGAGGAGCGCGGCGCCGTAGCGGCCGCGCGCGTCGGGCGCGTCGTCCACCCAGACGTCCACGGAGTATGCATGCCCGTCGCTTCCGCCGAACGCCGCGGCGCGGTCGTGCTGCGCCATGTACCCGCCCAGCGTGAATTCCGTCACAGGCCCGGCACGGACTCCTTCACGATGTTGCCCAGGATGAACGCGATGTTCGCCGGCCGCTCGGCGAGCCGGCGCATGAGGTACGGATACCACTGCGTGCCGAAGGGGATGTACACGCGCATGCCGTGTCCCGCGCCGCGCAGCTGCTCCTGCAGGTCGCGCCGCACGCCGTAGAGCATCTGGAACTCGTAGCGCTCGGGCGCGATGCCCTGCCGCTGCACGTATTTCCGTGCGTGGGTGAGCATCGCCTCGTCGTGCGTGGCGAGGCCGGGGTAGTTGCCGCGATCGAGCAGGCGCTCCATCAGGCGGATGAACGCCTGGTCGACGTCCTGCTTCTCGGGATAGGCCACCGCCGCCGGCTCGAGGTACGCGCCCTTGCAGAGCCGCACGCGCGCCCGCATGGCGATGAGGCGCTCGATGTCCTCATCCGAGCGCCTCAGGGCCGACTGGATCACCACGCCGCAATTGGCGCCGTGATTGGGATGGATGTGCTTCGCGAAGAAGTCGAGCGTGCGCTGGGTGTAGGCCGAGCTCTCCATGTCGAGCCGGACGAACCCCTGGTGGGCCGCGGCGCGCTCGACGATGCGGACCACGTTCCGCCGGCAGAGCTCCTCGTCGATGTCGAAGCCCATCTGGGTGAGCTTCACCGAGACGTTCACCTCGAGCCCGCCGCGGGCCGCCATCTCGTCGACCATCCGCACGTACTGCTCGGCCGCCGCCTCCGCCTCGGAGCCCTGCGTGACGCTCTCGCCGAGCAGGTCGAGGGTGGAGGTGATGTCCTTCTTCGCGAGCGTCACGGCGGCGGTCACCGCGTCGGTGATCGTCTCGCCGGCCACGAAGCGCGACGCGAACTGGCGGGCGACCCCGTTCCGGCGCACGAAGTTGAAGACGTTCTTCTGTTCGGACAGCCACAGCAGTCCCTGGCGCATCATGCGATGCCTGCCTCCGCGGAGTGATCGGCCGGAATCGGCCGCCCCCAAGCTAGTCGCTGGGCCAGCCGGCGGGAACGGCCGGCCCTCCAACTCTTGCACCTTCATTCACTTGAGTCCGCTCGCCCTGTGATTGGCCGCCAGTTGGCCGCCGCGTCGTAGACTGGCTCCCGTGACGACGACATCACCCTCGGAGGGCACCATGCGAGCCAAGCTCATCCTCGCCCTGTCCGCGGCGGCCCTGGCCGCCTGCGGCGACGCCAACGGACCGGACGCCTCCAGCGACGGCCTCGACCCGAACGTCGTGGGCACGGTGCCCGAAGGACCCGCCAGCGGTGGACGCGGCGCCGGTGGTAGCGATGGCGGCCAGGCGGTTCCGACGGGCGAGGTGATCCCGCCCTGCCTGGAGAACCTGCGGCTCGCCTACGACCTGCTGCCCGGTCCATCGTCCTGCCGGCGTTAGCGCCCTCTCCCGCCGGCAGCACGGGCGCACGGCCGTTCCGGGGATGCGAGATGCAACCCGTCAGGAACGGCCGTCGCGTGTCCCGGCGCCCGCGAGTCGCGCGAACTGCCGCCGCTCCGCGCTGCCGAGGCACGCGTGGCTCACCAGCGTGGCGAGCAGGGCGGCCGGGAAGCGATAGCCCTCGCCGTGCACCTCCACGAAGCCCGCGCGCTCGAGCCGCACGAGTGCCGCAGCCACCGCGCCGCGGTCGACGTCGAGCATCGCCGCCACGCGCGCCTCGTCCACGGCGGGTCCCGCCAGCGCCGCGGCGCCGAGGAGGCGGCGGTCGGCCGGGTCGAGCTGGGCGAGGCGCGCGAGCAGCATCGCGTGCAGCACCGCCGGCACGGGCACCGGGAGCGGGCTCTCGAGCGTGAGTTGCGGTGGCGGCCACTCGAGCATGTCGGCGCGCGCGTCGACGAGCTCCTGCAGCGAGTCGAGCAGGGCCACGCACAGGAGCGGGTCGCCACCGGTCTCGAACACGAGGCGGCGCGCGAGTCGGGCGCGCTCCGCGGGCGTGGTGCACCATGACGCCGACACCGTCACGAGCTCCGCGATCTCGAGGTCGGTGAAGGGCGCCAGCGTCACCAGCGCGCCGGCGAGGCGACGACCCAGGTCGCGGAACAGCGTGAGCAGGGCCGCCCCGGTGTCGGGGGTGGGCTGCTCCAGGGTCAGGATCAGCAGGAGCGGCAGGTCGGGCGTCTCGCGCACCGCCACGTGCAGCGCGCGCACCGACTCGCCGTCGGCCCACTGCGCGTCGTCGAGCGACAGCACGAGCGGCCGCTCCTCGGCGACCGCACGCAGCAGCGACTGGAGCGCGGCGGCCACCTCGCCCTCGTCGGTGGGCGCACGCGGCGTTGCCGGCACGGTGCCGGGCGCAAGCGAGGCGAGCACCGCCAGCGCGTCGGGCGAGGCGCCCGGCGCGCCGGCCAGACGCGCGAGCCCCGCTCGCAGCAGGCTGCGGAGCGCAGACCAGGGCGCCTGATGCTCCATCGCCATCGGCGTGACGGCGAGCGCCGATGCCCCCTCGAGCGTCGCGCGCTCGACGAGCGCGGCCACGAGGCGCGACTTGCCGGCGCCGGGCTCGCCCGCGATGGCGGCGACGCTCGTGGCCCCCGCGAGCGCATCGGCGAGCAGGCCGAACACCCGGCGATGCACGGCCGCACGACCCACGAGGGGACGGGCCACCGATGCCGCCCGACGTACCCCGACCGTCCGCTCGCGCACGCGTGCCGCCAGGGACGCCAGCGACGGGTCGGGCGGCTCGCCCAGCGCGGCGAATGCATCCACGTGCGCCTGATGGGCGGCAAGCGCACCCCCCGGATCGCCGCCGAGCGCCAGGGCGCGCATGCGGAGCGCGGTGGCGGGCACCGAGAGCGGCTCGCGCGCCTGCACCGCACCGGCCCAGGCGGCGGCCTCTCGATGGCGCGAGGCGTCGAGCGCGTCCTCGCCGTGCGCGAGCGCCTCCGTCACCGCGCGGGCGAGGACTCGGGAGCGTTCCGCGTCGGCCCACTCGTTGAACGGCTCCGCGTCCTCGAGCGAGAAGCCGTCGAGGAACACGGGCAGGGGCGCGGGCTCGCGCAGCAGCCGGGCGGCGAGCACATCGACGGCGAGGCCGTCGCCGGCGAGCTCGAGCGTCTCGCCCGAGGAGCGGAGCCGGTCGCGGCCGAGGACGAGACGGAGGCGGCGGACGGATTCGTTCAGGGAGCGGCGGGCGCGCTCCTCGTCCACGTCGGGCCAGAGGAGCGCGTGCAGCCGGGCGCGGGTGGCGCGCCGGCCCGGTGCAAGCGCGAGAAAGACGAGCAGCGCCAGATGCTTGCGCCAGCGCACCTCGCTCGGCGCGGGCCCTCCTCCCACCAGTGCATCCGGCGCGCCGAGGCAGCGGAGCTCCAGCGTGGGGAGGGCCATCCTGACGCGGCCTGCGCTAGCGGCGGCTCTCCTGGGAGCTGCGCGCCGCCGGCGTGCAGTCGGGCCAGGATTGCGGCTGCTTCGTGGTCTGGTCCGGCGGCATCACGCGCCGGTCGCGCGGGACGGTGACCGGATCGTCCGCGGCGAGATACGCCAGCATCGCCGTCAGAATGGCGTTGGCGCGCAGCTCGTCGAAGAAGAGCTTGTCGTAGGTGTCCCGGTTGGTGTGCCAGGTGTAGCTGAAGTACTCCCACGGCAGGGAGTTGAGGCCGAAGGCCGGCGCGCCGTAGCAGACGAAGCTCGCGTTGTCGGTGCCGCCACGGCCCGGTGCGCCGGGGATCTGCAGCTTGATGTCGGTGGAGAGCTCGGTGGGCAGCTGCGCCATCCACGACGCCACCTGCGGCACCGCGCCCACGATGCCCTGCAGGCCGATGGTCTGCACTCGTCCGGTGCCGTTGTCCTGGTTGAAGAGTGCCTGCATGCCCTTCAGCACCTCCGGATGATCGGCCGCCCACGCGCGCGAGCCGTTGAGTCCCTGCTCCTCCCCGCCCCAGTGCCCCACGATGATGGTGCGCTTCGGGTTGGGGTAGACGAGCTTGAGGATCCGCAGCGCCTCCATCATGACCATCGTGCCGGTGCCGTTGTCGGTGGCGCCGGAGCCGCCGTCCCAGCTGTCGAAGTGCGCCGAGAGCACTACGTATTCGTCGGGCTTTTCGGTTCCGCGGATCTCGGCGATCGTGTTGAACACCGGCAGCTCGCCCAGCATCTGCGACTCGGCCTCGAGCCGCACCACGGGGCCCTGGCCCTTCTCGGCGAGCCGGAACAGCAGGCCGTAGTCCTCGCAGCTCACGTCGAGCACGGGCACGTCGGGCACGCGGGTGCCGAAGATCTTGTCGACGCCCCACCCCTGCGACCACAGCGACGTGAGGATGCCCCGGGCGCCGGCCTTCGCGAGCGCCAGGTGCAGCGAGTCGGTGCTGAGGCCGGTGCGGCGCACGCGGGCGCGCCACTCGTCGCGCGCGGCGGTGCGCTCCTTGGTGAAGCGCTCGAACGATGCCGGCAGCGCGAACTGCTTGATGGACGAATCGGGCCGGCACGACGGCTCGGCGAGTGACGTGAGCACGAAGTTGCCCTTCGCCGACGGGAGCCACGCCCTGAAGGCGGCGCTGTCGGCCACGTCGGGCAGCGTGATCACCTTTCCCTCGACCTTCTTGCCCTTGGTGCCGGCGCTCCACGCGAGCATCATCGCCTCGAGCGAACGCACGCGCGGCTGCAGCAGGTCGAGGTGCGTGATGCCGCGCCGCCAGCTGCGCCAGGTGCCGTACTGCTCGTTGCGCGCCGTGATCCCCCAGCCGCCGTAGGTCTTCACCAGCCAGTCGTTGGCCGCCTTGTGCGACGGCGAGCCGTTCAGGCGCGGCCCGAGCGAGTCGAGCAGCACCTGCGCGAGGGGCTGCAGCTGCGAGCTGTCGTTGCCCAGGCGCCAGATGCGCTCCAGCACCGGGTCGGACTGCGGCAGGGTCTGCGCGACGGCGGGCGACGCCGTCAGGAGGGCGAGCAGGACGAGTCGGGCGAGCGCGCGCTTCATGCGGGTCGGACCTCGGCGAGAGGTGGTGTCAAACGTCGAGACGGCGAGTCGTCCCCGGGCGGGGACGCGCCGACCCGGCTTTTCGTGGCAGCGGGGCCACAACGGAACCGATACACCCGGAATAGCAGTCGAAATTCGAACAGCGCGGGAACGCGTAAAAATAATCAATGCAACGACTTAGGCAAGTATCGTGACCTCCTGTTGACCGCCCGCGGCCCGACCCGTACCTTGAATCGTCGTCAGGGAGTTGGACGTCAAGAAACCATCTGTTGATCGCCCGATAAGAGCACACCCGGAGTGATCCGGGGCCGCAAAACTAGAGGTCTCGCGCTGGGTACCACGAAGGACGGCGAGATAGCTCGGTGCCGAAGGCAGGATTATCGGGCGTGGGAGACGCGATGCGTTCCACGCCAGGCAGTACCCGGAGCCCGAGGGCTCCCCGGATGAAGACCTCGCTGCACCGCCGCTTCGGCGGCCCCCTCCTCGCGCTCGCCGCGTTCCTCGCCGGCGGCTGCACCCACGAGCCCACACCCGTGCTGCCCGATGGCGCCGTGGCCTTCACGGCCCCGGAGGCGTACGTCACGTGGTGGGACAAGACGAGCCAGTGCTCGGAGCTGTCCGGCAACATGGCCCGCGTCGAGTGGTACGTCGTGCCGAACGTGGCCACGTTCCCGACCGAGCAGGGCGAGAAGGTCGGCATCCGGGTGAAGACCGGCGATCGCATCCAGATCGTGCTCGCGGGGCAGTACCAGATGCACGAGATGGTGGTGCGGCACGAGATGCTCCACGCGCTCCTCCGCGAGCCCGGGCATCCCGACACCTACTTCACCGACCGGTGCCGCCTGACGTGGGCCACCTGGCAGGAAGACAACGCCGGCAGCATCGACAACAGCACGACCGCGATCGCGCTGAACTGACCCCCCGCTCCCTTACACGCGGTCCGGTGCCCCCGAGAGGCGGTGCCGGACCGCGTCGGCCGTGATGGCCCCGTGCGAGATGTGCCAGCGCACGATCCCCTCCTCCAGGAAGATGAGCTGCGGCGACTGGTGCCGCACCCCGATGCGGTCGGCCACCGCCTGCGACAGTTCCCGATCGGCCACCACATCCACCATCGCGATGGGACCCACGTCGCCCTCGCGCTCGAGCTGCTCCACCTCCTCGAGCGCCCAGCGACTGACCCCGCACCGCGGGCTGTGCTTGAGGAGGAGCAGTCGGGGTGACACGAGCAGCAGGTCGAGGGACGCGGTGCGCAGGAGGATCATCGCTGGAGATGCGGCCGCTCAGTCGTCCCGGTGGAACGTGCCGCCGCGCTCGGCGAGCGCGACGAGCGACTCGGCGGGCCGGAACCGGTCGCCGTGGTTGAGGGACAGGTCGCGCAGGGTGGCTACGACCTGGGACGGACCCAGGTCGTCGATGAGCCGGAGCGGGCCGCCGCGGAACGGCGGAAAGCCGATGCCGAAGATGGCGCCGAGGTCGCCGTCGCGCGGCGAGCGCACGACGCCCTCGCCGGCGGCCATCGCGGCCTCGTTCAGCATGGCGTACACGAGCCGCTTGTGGACCATCTCCGTGGGCACCTCGGGCAGCGGCTTTACGCCGAAGAGCTCGTAGACCTTCTCGTCGGCGCCGTCCTTCTTGCCGTCCTCGTAGACGTAGAACCCCTTGCCGCTCTTCCGCCCCAGCCGGCCGTCGGCGATCATGCGGCCGACGACCTCGGCCGGCGCGAGGCGCTCACCGAAGGCCGCGTGCATGATGCCGGCCGCCTTCTGCGCCACGTCGAGGCCGACCTCGTCGAGCAGCGTCACGGGGCCCACCGGGAACCCGAACGACGTCATGACGCGATCGATGACCTCGACCGGCACGCCCTCGAGCAGCAGCCGGCCCGCCTCGTTCAGGTAGGGCGTGAGGATCCGGTTGACCCAGAACCCGGGGCGGTCGGCGACGACGATGACGGTCTTCCCCATCTTCCGCCCGAAGCGCACCGTCCGCGCGATGGCGCGCGGGGCCGTGCCCGCATGGGGGATGACTTCCACCAACGGCATCTTCTCGACCGGCGAGAAGAAGTGCATGCCGAGGATGCGCTCGGGACGGCGCGCCATCGCGGCGATGTCGGCGATGGGAATGGTGGAGGTGTTGGTGGCGAGCACGGCGTCGTCGCGCACCACCGCCTCGAGCTCGGCCATGACGGTGCGCTTGACCGCGAGGTCCTCGAACACCGCCTCGACCACGAGATCGGCCTTGCCGAAGCCCTGATAGCCGTCGGTCCCCGTGAGCAGGGCCGCGAGGCGCTGGTGCTGGGGCCTGGTGAGGTGCCGGCGCTTGAGCCGCTCGTCCAGCAGCGCGGTGGCGGCCTTGAGGCCCTTCCCCACCCGGCTCAGCTCGGCGTCGCGCAGGCGCACCTCCACCTCCGCCTTGAGCACCGCGGTGCCCGCGATGCCGGCGCCCATGAAGCCGCTGCCGACCACGCCCAGCCGCGTCACCGGCGCCACGTCGGTGACGCTGCCCGCCGGCACGCCGTCGTCCTTCTTGAGCGCGGTGGTGGCGAAGAAGAGCCGCACCAGGTTGCGCGAGACGCCGGTGACGGTGAGCTCGCCGAACTTCTGCGCCTCGGCGGCGAAGCCCGCCTCCATGCCCTTCTCGAGGCCGGTGCGCACCACCTCGAGCGCCGCGAGCGGCGCGGGATAGTGGCCGCCCGTCTTCTTCAGCAGCTGCTGCCTCGCGCCGCGGTAGACGACCTGCCGGCCGAGCGCGGTGCGGTCGAGCAGCGCGGCGCTCGCCCCGCCTCCGCGCTCGCGCTCGGGCGGGCCCTCGCGCACGAGCCGGTCGGCGGCGCGCACGGCCGTCTCGCGCAGGATGGCCGGGTGCACGAGCTCGTCGACGAGGCCGATCTTGCGCGCCTTCGCCGCCCGGACGCTCGCGCCGGTCAGGATCATGTCGAGCGCGGCGCGGAGCCCGACGAGCCGCGGCAGCCGGGTGCAGCCGCC
>DASUOW010000082.1:0-9300 GCA_036276435.1 Gemmatimonadales bacterium | reverse complement strand
GTTCCAGCGGGCTGCGAAATGCCAGCATTCAGCCTATTCTCCGTGTTGAGTACGGCCCCAGTCGAGTTCCTTATCTCCGTGAACTGCAGCTAAGGCACGCACACGTCGCCGCAGGACGCGACGACGCCCCCACCGGCATGGACCGGTGGGGGCGTCGTGCGGCGGCGACCGGCGACGACGGCGCTAAGCCGCCGCAGAGTCCCCGCTCGCTTCGCTCAGGGCCAGCTCGTGGATCACCCGCGCCAGGAACTTCCGCGCGAGCTGCTCGCTGCCGGCCAGCTTCTCCCAGTTGTCCTCCAGCGTCCGGCGCGCCGCCTTGCCGCGCTCCGGGTTCACCGACTCCAGCATGTCCACCTGGTCGGCGATGCCCGCCAGCGTCTCGCCCGACGCCGGCTCGGCCGCGCGCGCCGGCGCCGCCGGGGCGGGGGACAGCGCCTGCGCCATCTCCTCCGTGGTGTAGAGCCCGCTCAGCTCCTGCGGGAACGCCCGCCGCAGCGCCAGGCTCTCGGCGCACTTGGCCAGCATCGTCGGCCCCATCTTCTGCCACATCATGTTGGGGCGGCCGTCCTTCGTCATCTGGACGTACGAATCCCACGTCGCCACCGCGTACAGCCGCACGATGAAGCCGTCCCGGATGACGCCCACCTTGGCAGCCGCCGGCGGCGTCTTCTTGAGCCAGGCGTCCACCCACTGCCCATCCTCGCCGCACCAGAACGGCCCGATCTGGCCCCGGTACCGTCCCGTGCGTTCCGCCACCAGCCGCAGCCCATCGATCGACACCTGCACCTGCCGCGTCCGGCCACGGCGCGAGTCGTACCGCTCGATGAGGTAGATCTGCCGGGCGAACGGATCCAGCCCGGTCCGGTTGCACTGCGCCACGAACAGGGCGAGTTCGTCGTCGGTCGCCCCGTCGGCGATGGTCCGCTTCACCAGCGCGATCTGCTCCCGGCTCAGCGCCCCGCGATCACGGGACGGCTCGCCGGCCTGCACGAGCGTTTCCTGTTCCATCATTGCCCGCCTCTTTCTATTCCTGCAAGTCGCTTCAAATGAAATGCTTATGGCTCCCACTTCATCTTGATTCCCACCCAGGACCGCCGTCGGACGGGCCCGGCCACCCACTGTGGATAACCCGTGTTCCGGGACCCGAAAGTTAACCGTATCGGGAGCTAAAAGCTCCCCCAATATCATGCCCGATCAGGGTATCCGCCGAGGTTATGTTCTCCCTCGTTCCGCGGGTCCGACTCCTGCTCCGATCGCCCTCATGACCGAGCCGTTCAGCGACTTCTTCCACGGGGCCACGATGCCGGCCGTGGCCGGTCCGTTCGGGGCCACCTGGGACGGGGTGGGCACCAGCTTCCGCGTCTGGTCGGCGCACGCCACCGCGCTCGCCCTCGACCTCAGGACCCCCGATGGGCAGGTCGTGCGCGTGCCGATGGCACCCGAGGAGCCCGGCATCTGGCACGCCTACGTGGCGGCCGCCGCACCCGGCACCCGCTACGGGCTGCGCGCCGACGGGCCCTTCGCGCCCGAAGCCGGCCACCTGTTCAATCCCGCCAAGCTGCTCCTCGACCCCTACGCCCGCCTCATCGACGGCCCCCTGCGCTGGCACGACAGCTTCCGCGGCTACCAGCCCACTCCGGCGGGCGGCCTCCTGCGCGACCCCGCCGACTCCGCGGCGGCGCTGCCGTGGGCCGTGGTTACCGATCCGTCCGCCGACTGGACCGGCGACGTCGCTCCGCGCGTGCCGTGGCGCCACTCGGTGATCTACGAAGCCCACGTGAAGGGGCTGACGGCGCTCCACCCCGACGTGCCGCCCGCGCTGCGCGGCACGTACCTCGGGCTGGCGAGCGAGCCGGTGCTGGCGCACCTCAAGTCCCTCGGCGTGACCGCCGTCGAGTTGCTGCCGATCCACCAGGCCGCCGACAACGCCCATCTCGCGCGCCACGGGCTCACCAACTACTGGGGCTACGCCACCGTCGGCTTCTTCGCCCCTGAAGCGCGCTACGCGAGCGTGCCCGGCGCGCAGGTGCACGAGTTCCGCGAGATGGTGCGGCGCCTGCACGCCGCCGGGCTCGAGGTGATCCTCGACGTGGTCTACAACCACACCGGCGAGGGCGACCTCGCGGGGCCCACGGTGAGCTTCCGCGGGCTCGACAACGCGTCGTGGTACCGGCTCGCGCCCCATGCGCGCGGGCGCTACGAGGACTACACGGGCTGCGGCAACACCCTCGACGTGCGTCATCCGCTGGTGCACCGCTTCGTGCTCGACAGCCTGCGCTACTGGGTGACGGAGATGCACGTCGACGGCTTCCGCTTCGACCTCGCCCCGGCCATCGCGCGGAACGGGCATGGGTTCGCCGTCGATGCGCCGCTCTTCCAGGAGCTCGCCGCCGACCCGGCGTTCGCGCACGTGAAGCTCATCGCCGAGCCCTGGGACCTCGGGCCCGACGGCTATCGCCTGGGACAGTTCCCGCCCGGGTGGGCGGAGTGGAACGGGAAGTACCGCGACGCGGTGCGCCGCTTCTGGCGCGGCGCGGGCGGCCTGGGCGAGGTGGCGGCGCGCATCACCGGCAGCAGCGACCTGTTCGAGGTCACCAACCGGCCCCCGCAGGCCAGCGTCAACTTCGTCACCTGCCACGACGGCTTCACCCTCGCCGACCTCGTCGCGTACGAGCGGAAGCACAATCTGGCCAACGCGGAGCAGAACCGCGACGGTAGCGACTGGAACGAGAGCCGGAACTGGGGCATCGAGGGCGCCACCGACGCGCGCCGCACTCTCGCGATGCGCGACCGCGTGCGCCGCAGCATGATGGCGTCGCTCGCGCTCTCGCTCGGCGTGCCGATGCTTTCGCACGGCGACGAGCTCGGCCGCACGCAGCAGGGCAACAACAACGCCTACTGCCAGGATTCGCCGCTGAGCTGGGTGGACTGGATGCCGGCGCCGGAGCGCGTCGAGTGGCTGGGGTTCGTGCGGAAGGTCTTCGCGCTGCGGCGGAACGCGCCCCTGCTGGCCCGCGGCACCTTTCTCCCCCTCGACGACGGCCCCGACGCCCCGTGGCGATGGTTCACCCCGGGTGGCGAGCCGCTCACGCACGCCGACTGGACCGATCCGGGCCGCCACGCGGTGGTCGCGCTGCTTCGCCCCGACGTGGACGGCGCCTCGCAGTGGATGGCCCCCGTGGCCGGCGAGCGCTGGTGGCTGCTCGCCCTCAACGGCGGCTCGCGCGCGCACCTGGTGCTGCCGCCCGCGCTTGCCGGGGTGACGACGTGGCGGCGGCTCCTCGATACCGCCGAGCCCGCAATCGAAGGGGTCCTCGTGAACGAGAAGGGCGCGCGGCTCGCGCCGCACGCCCTCGTCCTGCTCGAGGCGATCGTCGCCGCCTAGATCGCGATCCCCGGCGCGACGATGACGTACATCACGTCGCCGCCCATGTCCACGAACGGGTTGCCGCGCACGAAGCGCTGCGCGAGCTTCGCGATCAGTCCCGCCCGCGCGCTCCGCACCGTCACGCCCACGACCCCGCCCAGGTTGTCCCAGTCCAGCGAGTAGGAGCCGGTGCTGAAGCGCCAGCCGTCCGGGAGGTAGCGCACCAGTTCGGCGGGCACCTGGCCGTCCGCCGTTTCGGCGGGCCAGTCGTCGGTGTCGCTGTAGTGGTTGAGCGCCGCGAGGCGCACCGTCTCCATGTCGGTCGCGATGCGCGCCGCCAGCGCCTCGTTGGTGAAGTCGCGATAGCGCAGGATGGCGATCGACGCGAGGATGCCGATCACGATCATGACCGTGAGCAGTTCGATGAAGCTGAATCCGCGGCGCGACCTCATCGGCCGCTCCGCTGCAGCGTGCGCGCGAGCGTCGAGCCGAGGAACGGCTCGAGCGGATCGCGACTGTTGAGCGTCAGCATGGCACCGCCGCGCCGGCCCCGCAGCACGAATACCGTGTCGCCCAGCCGCTCGTAGCGCAGGTCGCGCGTGGCGATGCCCGGGATGTCCTCGAGCCGCGGGGGGTAGCGCCGGGTGGCGTCGCGATAGGCGTGCAGGCGCGTGGCCGCCGCGTACATCGTCAGGCGCAGGCCGGCGTCCTCGCGCGCGGGATTCTCGGCGACGGCCGCCGGGAACAGCCACGCCGGCCGGTCGACGGCCAGCCACCCCACCGCACCGGCGAGGATCACGAGGCTCACGATCCCGAACCAGGGCTTCCGCGGGGCCACCGGACGCCGGGCCGCCTCGCGGCGTTCGGCCTCCGCCTTCAGGACGTCCTGAAAGGCGCCCGCGAGGGCGCGGCGGCTGTCCTGGGAGTCGTCGGGTTTGGTCGCGGTCATCCGTCCGTCGTGCGTTGAGATCGGTGGTGCCGATGGGTACTATGTGACCATCACACCGGCAATGTCCGGGCCACCGCACTAATCGTTTACCCAGACAGGATTTCCACATCCGGCCCGATTCCCTCGCCGTGATCGGCCTTGGCGCGATCGGCGGTTCCATTGCATGGCGCGCGACCCAGGCGGGCATCCCGCGGGTCGTCGGATGGACGCGCGAGCGGGCGGATGCCGTCGAGGCGCTGAAGCGCGGGGCGTTGACCGACCTCGCCGAGACGCCCGAGCGCGCGGCGCGCGGCGCCGCGCTGGTCGTGCTCGCCGTGCCGCCCGGGCCCACGCTCGAGATTCTCGGTCGGCTGCGCCCGTGGCTCGCGGCGGACGCCATCGTGTCGGACGTGGCGAGCGTCAAGCGCGAGATCGTCGAGCGTGCGTGCGCCGAGGGGCTCGCCGATCGCTTCGCCGGCGCCCATCCGCTCGCGGGCACGCATGCCACCGGCTTCGGCGCCGCACGTCCCGACATGTTCCTCCGCGCCATCTGCTACGTGTGCCCGACGGGCACGCCGGCCGGCGGCCAGGCGGCGCACGGCGTGGCGGGCTTCTGGCGGGAGGTGATGGGCGCGGAGCCGGTGCTCATCGACGCCGTGGCGCACGACGAGCAGCTCGCGTGGACGAGTCACCTGCCGCAGTCGGTCGCCTCCGCGCTCGCGGTGGCGCTCGCCGAGCGTGGGTTGCGCGGCGTCACCTACGGTCCCGGCGGGCGCGACACGACGCGGCTCGCCGCGAGCGATCCGGACCTGTGGACCGACATCCTGCTGCGCAACCGCGATGCGGTGCACGGCGCGCTCGCGGCGATGGGCGAGAGCCTCACGCGGCTGGCGGCGCTCGTCGAGCGGCGCGACGCCGCCGCGCTGCGCGAGTACCTCGCGCAGGGGGCCACCTTCAGACGGGGGATCGATCGGTGATCGTCGACGGCGTGACCCGCGTACCGGGCGACAAGAGCATCACCCACCGCGCACTGCTGTTCGGCACGCTCGCGCGCGGCACGAGCCACGTGGGCGGCGCCCTCACCTCGCTCGACGCGCGCTCGAGCGCGCGGGTGCTCCGCCAGCTCGGCGCCGCGGTCTCGCCGCTGCAGTCCGAGCGCGTCGTCAGCATCACCGGCCGCGGCCGGCTCGCGCGTCCGGACGCCACGCTCAACTGCGGCAACTCCGGCACCACCACGCGCCTCCTCCTCGGCATGCTCGCGGGACATGCGTTCAGCGCGCGCCTCACGGGCGACGCGTCGCTGCGCCGCCGCCCGATGCGCCGCGTCACCGTGCCGCTCGAGCAGATGGGCGCCCGCATCACCGACATGGAGGGCGACCGGCTGCCGCTCACCATCCGGGGCGGGCGGCTGCAGGGCCTGCGCTACGAGATGCCCGTCTCGAGCGCGCAGATCAAGAGCTGCCTGCTGCTCGCCGGCGTCACGGGCAAGGTGCCCGTCGCGCTGCGCGAGCCGACGGGCCGCTCGCGCGACCACACCGAGCGGCTGCTGCGCGCCTTCGGCTACCTCGTCGAGGACACGCCCGACGGCTGGATCGTGTTCGAGCCCACCGGCCGCATCGAGCCCTTCGACCTGCAGGTGCCGGGCGACCCCTCGTCGGCGGCGTTCCTCGTCGGGGCCGCGGTGCTCGCCGAGGCCGGGACGCTCCGCATCGCGCGGGTGGGCGTGAACCCCACGCGCATCGGCTTCCTCGAGGTCCTCCGGCGCATGGGTGCCGCGCCGCGGCTCGAGGAGGAGGACGTGACGTTCGGCGAGCCGGTGGCGGATCTCGTCGTGGAACCGGCGGAGCTGCGTGCCACCGAGGTGCGTGCCGAGGAGATCCCCGGCCTCATCGACGAGATCCCGCTGCTCGCGGTCGTGGCCTCGCGGGCGCGCGGCACGTCGGTGTTCCGCGATGTGGGCGAGCTGCGCGTGAAGGAGAGCGACCGGCTCGGCCTCATCGCCGAGAACCTGCGCGCCTGCGGCGTGACCGCCGAGGTGCGCGGCGACGACCTCTGGGTCGCGGGCGGCGACGCGGCGCCGGCCGGCCGCGTGCGCACGGCGGGCGATCATCGCCTCGCGATGGCGTTCGCGGTGCTCGGCACCTTGCCGGGTGCCCGCGTGCGCGTCGACGACATGGCGTGCGCCGACGTGAGCTTCCCGCGCTTTCCCGAGACGCTGCGCGCCGTGCGGAAGAAAGGGCGCTGATGCTCCGGCGCGGCATCGTGGCCATCGACGGGCCGGCGGCGTCGGGCAAGTCGAGCACCGCGCGCGCAGTCGCCGAACGCCTCGGCTACGCGCACCTCGACAGCGGCGCGCTCTATCGCGGGGTCACGTGGGTGGCCATCACGGAGGCGGGGAAGCGCGCCCCGGGTGCGGATCCCCTCGCCGCGCTCCCGCCGGCCGTCATCCTTCGCGCCGCCGAGGATCGCGGCCTCCGGCTGCATCCGGACGGGGCAGGGTTCACCCCGTACCTCGACGGCCGGCCGGCGGAAGCCGAAGTGCGGAGCGAGGCGGCCACGGCCCTGGTCTCGGCGGTCTCGGCCGTTCCCGTGGTGCGGGAATGGGTGAACGCTCACCTTCGCGAGCTGGCGCGGGCCGGGGTGGGGGTGGTCGTGGACGGGCGGGACATCGGCACGATCGTCTTCCCGGACGCCGACCTCAAGGTGTTTCTCACGGCCACGCCGGAGGCGCGGGCCCGGCGGCGCCTGCTGCAGCGCGGGGATGGAATCGACCCGGCGGCGCTCGCCCGCGAGGCCGGGCAGCTGGCCCGGCGGGACGCGGCCGATGCCTCGCGCGAGGTGGCACCGCTCCGGCGGCCGCCCGATGCCGTCGACCTGGACACCTCGGAGATGGGGTTCGAGGAGCAGGTGGCGCGGATCGAGGCCATGGCCCGGGAGGCGCTGGCGGACTGAGCCCCGCGCTTGCTCGCAAGTCCATCCCGGTGCTATGTTTGCCAGCTCCCCCGGGACACTTCCGTTCCGCCGGAGAATCACCCTCAGCCCGCGGCGCCACGCGCGGTCCCCTCCGAAGGACATCCCGTACACATGATCGATCAGGACACTCCCGCAGGATCCAAGTTCGCCACTCCGACCGGCCTCCGCGTTCGCGACGACCTCTACGACGAGGAGTACTCGAACGAGGAGTACGAGCAGATGCTCTCGCTGTACGAGGGCACCATGGCGTCGATCGCCGAAGGCGAGATCGTCAAGTCCAAGGTGCTGCGCGTCACCGAGAACGCCGTCATCCTCGACGTCGGCTTCAAGTCCGAGGGCTCGGTCCCGCTCGACGAGTTCAACAACCCCCAGGACCTGAAGGAAGGCGATGAAGTCGAAGTGTTCCTCGAGCACCTCGAGGATCACGAGGGCGCCGTGGTGCTCTCGAAGAAGAAGGCCGACTTCATGCGGGTGTGGGAGAAGATCCGCGTCGCGTACGAGAGCAACGAGCCGGTGCTCGGCTCGCTCAAGAAGAAGATCAAGGGCGGCGTCGTCGTCGACCTGATGGGCGTCGATGCGTTCCTGCCGGGCAGCCAGATCGCGCTGCGCCGCGTGCCGAACATCGACGACCTCCTCGGGCAGAGCTTCGAGTTCAAGATCATCAAGCTGAACAAGCGCCGCCGCAACATCGTGGTGAGCCGCCGCGTCATCCTCGAGAACGAGCGCGCGCACAAGCGCGAGCACCTGATGAAGGAGCTCGCCGTCGGCCAGGTGCGGAAGGGCATCGTCAAGAACATCACCGATTTCGGCGCGTTCATCGATCTCGGTGGCGTGGACGGCCTGCTCCACATCACCGACATGTCGTACGGCCGCGTGTCGCACCCGTCCGAGATGGTGCAGATCGGCGCCGAGGTCGAGATCAAGATCCTCGACATCGACTGGCAGCGCGAGCGCATCTCGCTCGGCATGAAGCAGCTGCAGAGCTACCCGTGGCAGAACGTGGCGGCCAAGTACCCGGTCGGCACGCGCGTCCAGGGCAAGGTGGTCTCGATCACCAACTACGGCGCCTTCGTCGAGCTCGAGCCCGGCATCGAGGGCCTGGTGCACATCTCCGAGATGAGCTGGACGCGGAACGTGCGCCACCCGTCGAAGATCGTCAGCATCGGCGAGACGATCGAGGCGGTCGTGCTCAAGGTCGACGAGTCGGAGGAGAAGATCTCCCTCGGCATGAAGCAGACCGAGCAGGATCCGTGGATGATCCTTCCGCTCAAGTACCCGGTGGGCACGCGCCTGCAGGGCAAGGTGCGCAACCTCACCAGCTTCGGCGCCTTCGTCGAGATCGAGCCGGGCATCGACGGCCTGATCCACATCTCCGACATGTCCTGGACCAAGCGCGTCCAGCACCCGTCCGAGGTGGTGAAGAAGGGCGACGGGGTGGACGTGATCATCCTGAACATCGACGCCGACAACAAGCGGATCTCGCTGGGCCTCAAGCAGGCGCAGGAGGATCCGTGGCTCCGCATCGGCGAGACGTACCCGATCGGGCTCGAGCTGCGCGGCACCGCCACCCGCCTGATGGACAAGGGCGTGGTCGTGGACGTCGGCAACGACATCGAGGGCTTCGTGCCCATGTCGCAGCTCGGCGTGCCGAACATCGAGAACCCGGGCGACGCGGTGAAGGAAGGCCAGCCCGTCGACCTCAAGGTGCTCGAGGTGGACCCGATCCATCACCGCATCGTGCTCGCGGTGATCGGCTACCCGGACATCCCGTTCACGCCGCTGCCGCCGTCGCCGGCGCCGCCGGCGGATGACGAGGCCGAGGCGGAAGCCGCCGCGGAGTAACGCGACGGTTGTCGAACGAACGACGAAGGGCGGAGATCGCTGCGATCTCCGCCCTTCGTCGTTTCCCGCACCCGGCGCGCCGTCCGCCGTGCTACGCCGCCGCGCGCAGTCCGTCGGTGTCGAGGGCGCGCTCCACCGACGTGAACCGGAACTGCGCCATCAGGCGCTCCACTCGCGAGAGCATGCGGTC
>DASUOW010000081.1:0-11930 GCA_036276435.1 Gemmatimonadales bacterium | reverse complement strand
ACCGCGACGCACGGCGTATTTCTCCGCCTCGCCGACGGGCCGGCCGGCAGCCATGCCGCGATGGTGAAGGCGGTGCCCGCGCTGCTCGATCGCGCCGGGTGGCGCCTGCTCACGCAGTTCGAGGCGGGCACGGACGGCTGTCGCTACAAGGCGCAGGTGTTCGTGGTGCACGCGCCCGACTACGCCCGCGAGGTGCTGCGCCACGGGGCGCGCGCCGCGTTCGCGCTGCCGCTGCGCCTCGCGGTCTACGAGGACGAGGCCGGCGTGCATCTCGCGCTCGCCAACCCGCGGTCGCTGGCCCGCACCATCGTCGAGGAGCAGGGCTTCGAGGGCCCGCCCGCCGACGTCGTCGCGACGCTCCAGCGCGCCATCGCGGCCGGCTTCCCGGGCACGGCGGTCACCGTCGACTACGGGCAGTCGCGCACCGCCGGCCTCATCGGCAAGACGATGGGCGTCGTCGCCGGCGGGCCGTTCCCGGACAAGATCGAGACGGCGGCCACCGTGAAGGGCGGCCGCAGCGTGAGCGACGTCGCGACCGCGATCGCCGCGGTGGCCGCGTCGCCCACCACGCGGTGGCACCTGCATCTGGCCTACCGGCTCGACCTGCCCGAGCAGGACGTGGTGGTGCTCGGGCTCACCGGCGACCGGATGGAGGCGAAGGCGTTCGCGATCGTGGGCGAGGGCGGCGACGCCACGCGCAAGGGCTATGCGTGCCCCGGCATCGACCACGCGGCGGCCTTCCCGGTGGAACTCGTGATCTCGCGCGACAAGGATGCGGTCAAGGTGCAGCTGGTGGACGAGATGTTCCGCATGAAGATGTACTTCGAGGACGCAGGCACCATGAAGTTCGCCGCCAACATGCAGATGCCGGGGTCCATCGAGGACGAGATCCTCGACCTGGTCGAGGCGGCCTTCTGAACCCGGCGGGCCACGGCCCGCCCTGAAGGGGAGGAATCGATGTCAGGCAGTCGAGGTCCAGGAGCGGTCGCGCTCCTGCTCATGCTCGCCGCATCCACCGCCTCGGCGACGGACGGCCACTTCCTGCACGGCGTCGGCGCCGTGAACTCCGCCATGGGCGGCGCCGGCGTCGCGGTGTCCAGCAGCCTGCTCGGCACCTACTACCTCAACCCCGCCGGCTTGATGGGCTTCGACGGGACGCGCGTGGAGTTCGGGTTCGAGATGTTCAAGGCCGATCGCTCCGTGGCGAGCGACATCCCCGGATTCGGCGGCGGCAGCACCACCAGCAAGAAGGACTGGGTGCCGATCCCCGCCATGGGGATCTCGAAGCGCCTCAACAACGACCGGATGGTCCTGGGGCTGGGTGCGGTGGGCATCGGCGGATTCGGCGTGGACTATCCCGCGAGCACGACCAATCCCATCCTCACGCCACAGCCGAACGGGTTCGGCCAGGTCTACAGCAACTACTCGCTGCTGAAGATCCAGCCCACCGTGGCCGTGGCCGTGACGCCCAGGTTCTGGCTCGGCGGCGCGCTCAATGTCGATTGGGCGTCCCTCGCCGTGATGCCGATGCCGGTCGCGGCGCCGGCGTGCAGCGGCGCGCCGCAGCCGTGCTACTACCCGTCCGCCGGGGCCGCCGACGGCGCCTTCGGTTTCGGCTTCCAGCTCGGTGCTCGCTACAACATCAACGACCTCATCTCGGTGGGCGCCTCGTACACGAGCCCGCAGTGGTTCGATGAGTTCGAGTTCAACAGCACCAACGCCAACCCCAACCTGCCGGACTTCGGCGCGCCGATCACGATCAACTTCGGCCTCGACGTCCCGGCGATGTGGGCGGCGGGCGTCGGCGTCACGCCGCTGCCCGGCCTGACCCTCGCGGCGGATGGCCGATACATCACGTACGAGAGCACGACCGGCTTCAAGGAGAGCGGGTTCAACGCCGACGGCTCCGTGGCCGGCTTCGGCTGGAAGAACATCTGGGTGATCGCGGTGGGTGGCGAGTACTGGATCCAGGAGAAGTTCGCCCTGCGCGCCGGCTACAACCACAGCGACAACCCGATCAGCGAGGAACAGTCGTTCTTCAACGTGCCGGCTCCCGCCATCGTGCAGAGCCACCTCACCCTGGGCGCCGGCGTCAAGATCGCCCGCCGGCTGCAGGTCGACCTCGGCTACTACCATGTCTTCGAGGCGTCGGTGACCGGTCCCATCCCGAACCCGGCGCTGCCACCGGGGTCCACGGTGACGAACACGATGACCGAGGATGCCATCCTGCTTCAGTTCACGGTCGGCGCGAAGTAGCGCGGCCGGATGCGAAACGGCGGGGCGAGCCAGGTGGCTCGCCCCGCCGTTTCACGTGCCCGCCGTGGTGCTACTGCAGGCCCTGCTTCCGCTCCCATTTCCCGATGAGGGCGAACACCCCCAGCGAGATCGCGGCGAGGACGGCGATGTAGACCCACTGCGAGACACCGGTGACGTCGGGCAGGGTGACCTTGTTGTTCACCTTGTCCCCCGTCGTGACGGCGACCTCGCCGAGCTTCATGAAGCCCTTCTCGAGGGAGGGGTAGACGGCGGCGAATGCGGCCGCGCCCACGATCATGCCCGCGAAGCCCCAGCGCGCGTGATGCGAGCCCTCGCCCATCGCGGCGACACCGGTGCCCGGGCAGTAGCCGAGTACCGCCATGCCGACGCCGAAGATCAATCCACCGATCCCGGTGGCCACGAGCACCGCCGGCTTCACGTGCAGGTGCTGGATCATGCCGAACTGCAGCATGCCCCACACGCCGATCGCGCCCACCACGATGGCGGTGAGCATGATCTTGAGCACCGTGTAGTCGGTGAACAGGAACTGCCCGATGATGACGCGGTACTTCGCGACCTGCCCCTTCTGCAGGAGGAAGCCGAAGACCACGCCCGCGACCAGGCCGCCGATGATCATGCCCGGGCTGTCAAACCACATGATGACGCCCTCCCTTGCCGAAGAGGCCGAACGCCACCGCGACACCCGAGGCGAACATGGCCATGAAGAAGGTCCACGAGCTGAGCGCGAGCTGCAGGCCGCCCGAGATGCCGTGGCCCGAGGTGCAGCCGCCCGCCATGCGCGCGCCGAAGAGCATCACCGCGCCGCCGAGGAACGCCGCGGCGTAGCGCGTCGCCTTGCTGGGGCCGAAGCGCCACGACCAGAGGCCGGGGACGCACTCGGTGCTGCGGTCGCCGGAGAGCCGGCTCGAGACGAGCGCGCCGATGAAGACCCCGATCACCAGGAAGACCTGCCAGTCGAACATCGGCGTCTTCTCGCTGATCTCCTTGGCGTAATACGAGTTGGCCGCCGGTCCCGTCACCTTGTCGGCGTTGCCCGCGACGCTCTCGACGAGCCCGGCCACGTGCACCATGGAGCTCGAGGTGCCGAGGGCCTTGTCCATCGTGAGGAACGTGATCCAGCTCAGCACGCCGATCAGCGTGCCGACCAGATACGGGTTCCAGCGCTTTCGGCGCAGGGGATTGGCGGGTTCGATCTGGCTGTTCATGCATCCTCCTCGGGCGTCGTCCACCCGTCGTGTGGTACAAGTATGCAATCGGAATGGACGGCTGTCACTTGAACCCCGGTCCCCCGCTGCGGTCGTCGGGGACGAAGTGGTCGCGGCCCGGCATCACCACGGCGGGCAGGCTCGTGGCATCCATCACCGCGTCCTTCCCGATGACCTGGTTCTCCGCCAGCAGGTACGCGACGAGGGCGTAGACCTCGTCGGGCTGGAGCGAGCCGGGCTGGGTGAGCGGCATCGCCCGGTTGATGTAGTCGTACAGCGTCGTGGCGTAGGGCCAGTAGTTGCCGATCGTCTTGGTCTTCTTGAAGTCGTCGGCGAAGGAGAAGTCGCGCGGGTCGGCGCCGATGAGCTTCGGATACACCGGCGGCATCCCCTCGCCCTTCGCTCCATGGCAGGCGGCGCACTTCTCGGCGTAGAGGGTCTGGCCCGCCGCCCACGTGCCGCGCCCCGCCGGCAGCGTCGCCCCGGTGGGATTGACGTCGATGTCCCACGCCTTGATCTCGGCCTCGCTGGCCGCACGCCCGAGTCCGAACGAGGCCGGCATCACCGCGGGCGCGCCGGCGGATGCGGCCCCCGATGCCGTCGAGCCCGCCGGCGCGCCCGGGCGCTCGGCCCCGCACGCCGTGAGCCCCAGCCCCACCAGCATCCACGCGATACCCCGGCTCGTCGCGCTCATGCCTCCCCCTCGAACATCACCGCGCCGTCGCGATCGACGCGCCAGCCGCGGATGTAGTTGAAGTGGAAATCGGTGCCGATGCCGCGGGCGGCCTGGAAGGCGGCGCGCGTCGGCTGCACGTAACCCGTCTCGTCGGTGGCGCGGCTCAGCAGGAGCGCGGGCTTTCCGTCCCAGTTCCACATGTGCTGGAAGCGCGCGTGCGCCTTCGGCGTCACCGGTCCCTGCAGCTCCGCGTCGGCCCAGCTCTTCCCGCCATCGGTGCTCACCTCGACCCGCGTGATGCGGCCGCGACCACTCCAGGCCAGGCCGCGCACAGGCCACCAGCCCGCCTTCGAGAGCCTGGCCGGTGCGACCGGCGAGGTGATGATCGACTTGGCGTCCATCTCGAAGCTGAACTGTCGCGCCTTCCCGCCCGGGAGCGGGTCGGTGTACTTGGACGTCTCGTCGCGCGACATGTTGGGCTGGTCGATGAGCTCGAGACGGCGCAGCCACTTCACGCACGCATTGCCTTCCCAGCCCGGCAGCAGCAGGCGCACCGGGTAGCCGTTCTGCACCCGCAGCGGCTCGCCGTTCTGGCCCCAGACGAGCAGCGCGTCGTCGAGCCCCTTCGCGATCGGGATGCTGCGCGACAGCACCGCGGCATCGCCGCCCTCCGCGAGGAACCACGTCGCCTTGGACTTGACGCCCGCTTCGCGCAGCAGCAGCGACAGCGGCACGCCGGTCCACTCGGTGTTGCTGGTGAGGCCGTCCACCTGCTGCGGCGTCATGTCGGGCTTCGGCGTGCGGTAGGCGTTCCGCCCGTTGCCCGCGCACTCGATGAAGTGCACCCGCGTCACCGACGGGAAACGCTTCAGGTCCTCGAGGTCGAAGGTGAGCGGGCGCTCCACCATGCCGTGGATGACCAGCTTCCACTTCTGCGGGTCGATGACGGCCGCGCCCCCGTGGTGCCGCTCGAAGTGCAGGTCGCTCGGCGTGATGGTGCCGGTGAGGTCCTGCAGCGGCGTGAACGACGGGCCGCTCAGCACGCCGGTCGGCGTCCGCTCGGGATGCACGAACGGCGACCGGCCGCTCACGGCCGAGGTGGGCAGGCCCGGCAGCTTCGTGGCGTCGGGGGGGGCGCTCGGCGCCGCCGCGGGCGTGTCCTGCGCCGCGAGGCCCGCGCGCGCGAGCAGCGCCGCGCCCACGGCCCCGGCGGTGGTGGTGATCGCGGTGCGCCGCGAGATGCGCCTGGAGTCGTCGCTCATGTCGATCTCCTCACGTCCGGCTGCGCGGGGCCGCCACCGGCTTCGGCACGACGGCCTGCGTCGGTGTGGCGCGCTTGATCAGCGGCGGTGGGTTGAACGCCTGATGGCCCTCCGTGTCGTAGGGCACGTCGGCCGGCGCGCCGCCCACCGGCCAGTCCTGCTCCTTGCCGGGCGAGTCGGGCCGCGGGTGGCTGTTGACGTAGGCCGCGATGTCGAAGGCATCCTGCCACGACAGGGTGCCGCCCATGCCGAACGGCATGTTGTGCTGGATGAACGAGGCGGCGCGCTCGAGTCGCGCCATCGAGGCGCCGATGCTGTACGACTTCGGGCCCCACAGCGCCGGATAGATGCCCTGGCCCTGGCCTTCGGGGCCGTGACACGCCGCGCACTTCTCGGCGAACAGCTGCTCGCCCCGCGCCTTGTCGGCCGCGAGCGTATCGGGGGCGTCGAGGATGCCCGTCGTGCCGGCGATCTTGGCCCCCACCGGCACGCCCTTCGAGATGTAGCTGATGTAGGCGAGGATGTCCTGCATCTCGCGGCTCTCCACCGGCAGCCGGTTGCCCGCGAGGCTGCGCGTGAAGCAGTAGTTCACGCGATCGGCGAGCGGGATCACCGCACCCGTCCGCTCCATGTACTTCGGGAAGCGGGCCGCCGCGCCCGTGAGCGGCGCGGCCTCGAGGCGCAGGCCGTCCTCGAGGTGGCAGCTGGTGCAGTTGAGGCTGCTCGTGGCGTACCCGGGCAGGCTGTCCTTCGTGTGGCGCAGCAGCGCGAGGCCGCGCTTCACCGACGCGCCGAGCGAATCGTCGCGGATCGAGTCGAGCGAAGGTGGCTGCCAGCCGGGCAGGCCGTAATCCTTCACCGCCACGTTGGTCGCCGGGGTGGCGTCGGTACCGGCCGGCGGCGTCGCCGAGGCCGCCTTCTGGGACTCGGGGGAGCAGGCCGCAGCACCGGTCAGCAGTAGCAGCAGCAGGCGGTAGGGGTTGGGCACCTTATGCCCTCCGGAACGGGAGAGGGGTGACGGCGCGCGAGCACCGCTCCGGAGCATCGGCCGGGAGCGGGATCGCGAGAGTTATTCACAACTATTCTACTATGAAGTGGAAATTGCGCAAGCGGGATTCCGCATGCGGCAATTCCCTAGTGTCCGGCGAACTTGGCGACCGCGAGGCTCAGCGTGAGCAGCAGGAGGAGCGAGGCCATGACCGTGAGCACGACCGGCCGGCCCACGTGGCGCAGTTCCCGCACGTTCACGCCCAATCCGAGGGCTGCCATCGCCACGAGGGTGAGCCAGTGGGCGGCGGTCCGGAGCGGGGCCGCCTCCGCCGCCGGCAGCACGCCCACCGTCCGCAGTACCGATAGCAGCACGAATCCGATCACGAACCAGGGCAGCAGGGTCAGCAGCTCGAAGCGCGGGGCGGCCGCGCCCGGCGCGCGGCGCTCGTCCCGCCGGGCCATCAGGCTGAACCCCACCAGCACGGGGCCGAGGAACAGCACCCGCACCAGCTTGACGAGCGTCCCGACCTGCCCGCTGAGCGCACTCACCGGAAAGGCCGCCGCCAGTACCTGCGGCACCGCGTAGACCGTGAGCCCCGCCACCACGCCGTACTGGTAGTCGGAGAGATGGGCGAGCGGCACGAGGAACGGGAGCCCGACCACCACCAGCACCCCGAGCACCGCCGTGAACGCGATTGCCGAGGCGACGTGCTCGCGCCGGGCGCCGATCACCGGCGCCAGCGCTGCGATGGCGGAGTTGCCGCAGATGGCATTGCCGAAGGCGACGAGCAGCGCGTGCTTGGGCTCGAGTCCGGCCAGCCGGCCGATCCAGGCGCCGATGACGAGGGTGACGGCCACCGTGATGCCGATGCCGGCCACCAGCATCGGCCCGCCACGCGCCACCTCGCGGAAATCCACCGACGCGCCGAGCAGCACGATGGCGATCTCGAGGAGCGTCTTCGCGGAGAAGGCGATCCCGGGCGCCCAGCCGTCGGGCAATGGGCGGACGCTGCGGATGGCCATGCCCAGGAGGATGGCGAGCACCAGCGCGTCGAGCACCAGGTGACCGGCGCGCACCTGCGCCGCATGCAGCGCCTCACCCAGCAACGCGACGGCCAGCGCGACGGCGATTCCCGGCGCAAGGCGTGGGATGGCATGGTCCGCAGGCATGCGCGGAGGCTACCGCCGAGCCACGCGCCGGGCAACCGCGCGTGTCGGCCTTGACTCTGCCCCGCCGGAGCGCGACGCTCCACCGCATGGACGCCGTTCGCGCGTTGCTCGAAGCCCAGCCACTGCTCACGCTGTTCCTCACGATCGCGGCCGGCTACTTCGTCGGCGCCGCGAACATCAAGGGGTTCTCGCTCGGCGCGGGCGCCGTGCTCTTCGTGGCGCTCGCCATCGGGGCGTTCGCGCCGGGCGCCGTGCCGCCGCCGCTCGTCGGCACGCTCGGCCTGCTGCTCTTCCTCTATTGCATCGGGCTGGCGTACGGCGCCGACTTCTATCGGGGCCTGCGCAGCGCCGCCGGCATCCGCGCCAACGTGGCCGGTCTCATCGGGCTCGCCGCGGCCGCGTCCGGCACGCTGCTGCTGGTGTGGATGGGCCGTGCGGCGCTTCCCGATGCGCTCGGCCTCTTCGCGGGGGCGGGCACGAGCACGCCCGCGCTGCAGGCCGTCATGAGCGCGCTGCAGAGCGACCAGCCGGCGGTGGGCTACAGCGTGGCCTATCCGTTCGGCGTCGCCGGGCCGATCCTCGTCATGTACTTCTACCTGGCGATCCTCAAGCCCGTCATGCAGCAGCCGGCGGGCCGGCAGGCGGTGCCGCTGGAGGTCGTGGTCCGGAACCCGAAGTGGTTCGGACGCCGATTCTCCGAGCTCGTGCCCGCGTTGCCCCCCTCGGTCCGCGCCACCGCGATCCGGGAGGAGCGTCGCAACCGCGTGCCCACCGACGCCACGGTGCTCGACGAGGGCGACGTGCTGCTGCTCGTCTCCACCGACCTCGCCGCCCTCGAGCAGGCGCGGCGCGAGCTCGGCGAAGCGGCCCCGGGGCAGATCACCAGGGACCGCGGCGATCTCGACTACTTCCAGATGTTCGTCTCCAGCCCGCAGGCGGCCGGCAGCACCGTCGAATCACTGGCCGATGGACCGCTCACCCAGGTCAGCCTGCTGCACGTGCGGCGCGGCGACGCCGACCTGCTCCCCTCGGGCGAACTCGTGCTCGAGCTGGGCGACCGGGTCGGCCTGCTCTGCCCGCGCGACCGCGCCGCCGCCCTGCGGCGGTTCTTCGGCGACTCGATCCGGAGCACCGCCGACATCAGCTACGTGTCGATCGGCGTCGGGGCGGCACTCGGCCTGCTGGCCGGGCTCGTGCCGATCCCGATCCCGGGCGTGGGGCGGCTGACCCTCGGCTTCGCCGGCGTCCTGATCGTGGCGCTCACGCTGGGAATGCTGCGGCGCACGGCCGGGCTGACGTGGACGATCCCGCTTTCGGCCAACCTCATCCTGCGCAACCTCGGCCTGACGCTGTTCCTCGCGCAGGTGGGCCTCGCCTCGGGCGAGCGCTTCCTGAGCAGCGTGCGCGCCACCGGCCCGACCTTGCTGCTGCTGGGCGCGCTGCTGTGTCTGCTCATGATCGTGCCGGCGATGGTGGCCGGTCGGCTGCTGTTCCGGCTTCCGGCCGACGACGTGCTCGGGGTGGTGAGCGGTGTCACCGGGAACCCGGCCATCCTGTCGTATGCCGGCCGAGCGGCCGGCACCGACCGGCCCGACATCGTCTATGCGACCGTCTTTCCCACCATGACCATCCTCAAGATCATCTTCGTGCAGGTGGCGGCGGCGCTGCTGGCGGGCTGAGGCAACCGGTCGCATCTCTTCGCTCCGGAAGTCGTTGCCTTCAAATAACTTCCAACCTGCCGACGCCCTTGTAGCCGGACCCCGATCCGACTACTTTTCCGGCTTCCGCGGCACGACCGTGCCGGCGGAGTTCCGGACCCCTGTGAGACCAATCGCATGACCGCACCCAACGCCCGCGAGCGGATCGTTCCGCGCCTGATCGAAGAGGAGATGCAGCAGTCGTTCATCACCTACTCGATGAGCGTCATCGTCTCGCGCGCCCTCCCCGACGTGCGCGACGGGCTCAAGCCCGTGCACCGCCGCATCCTGTACGCCATGAACGAGCTCGGGCTCGTGCCCGGCCGCCCGTTCAAGAAGTCGGCGACGGTGGTCGGCGACGTGCTCGGCAAGTACCACCCGCACGGCGACAGCTCGGTGTACGACGCGCTCGTGCGCATGGTGCAGGACTTCTCGCTGCGTTATCCGCTCATCGACGGCCAGGGCAACTTCGGCTCGGTCGACGGCGACCCGGCGGCGGCCTACCGCTACACCGAGGCCCGCCTGACCCAGATCGCGGTCGCGATGCTGGAGGATATCGACAAGAACACCGTCAACTTCCAGCCCAACTTCGACGACCGGCTGCAGGAGCCGACGGTGCTCCCGTCGCGGGTGCCCAACCTGCTCGTGAACGGCTCGAGCGGCATCGCGGTCGGCATGGCCACCAACATCCCGCCGCACAACATGCGCGAGGTGGCCAAGGCGGTGGAGATCCTCGTCGACAATCCCGAGGCCACCATCGGCGACCTGCGGAAGGCCATCTCGGGACCCGACTTCCCCACCGGCGGCTACATCTACGGCCGCGAGGGGATCAAGGAAGCCTACGAGAACGGCCGCGGCCGCCTCGTGGTGCGCGCCCGCGCCCAGATCGAGGAGAAGGAGTCCACCGGCCGCTCGCAGATCGTCGTCACCGAGATCCCCTACCAGGTCAACAAGGAGAACCTGATCCGCGCCATCGCCGAGATGGTGGCGGAGAAGAAGCTCGAGGGGATCGCGGGGATCAACGACGAGTCCGACAAGGACGGCATGCGGATCGTGGTGGAGCTGAAGCGCGACGCCATCCCCAACGTCGTGCTGAACCAGCTCTACAAGCACTCGCAGATGCAGACGACCTTCGGCGTGATCATGCTGGCGCTCGACAAGGGCGTGCCGAAGGTCATGAACCTGAAGCAGTTCCTCGAGCGGTTCATCGAGCACCGTCACGAGATCATCACCCGCCGGACCCAGTTCGACCTCGATGCCGCCGAGGCCCGCGAGCACATCCTCGAGGGCCTGAAGATCGCCGTCGACAACATCGACGAGGTCATCAAGATCATCCGCGCCTCCTCCGACACGGCCGAGGCGGACCAGCGGCTGCGGGCGCGCTTCAAGCTGTCCGAGAAGCAGAGCGACGCGATCCTCAACATGCGCCTCGCCAAGCTCACCGGGCTCGAGCGCGAGAAGCTCGAGGCCGAGCTCGCCGAGGTGCGCGCCACGATCAAGGAGCTCAAGAGCATCCTCGCCAGCCGCGAGCGGCGCATGGGCATCCTCAAGGACGAGATGCGCGAGGTCGTCAAGCAGTTCGGCGACGAGCGGCGCACCGAGATCCTCGCCGACCAGGGCGACTTCACCGTGGAGGACCTGATCGCCGAGGAGGACATGGTGATCACGATCTCCAACACGGGCTACATCAAGCGCATCCCGGTCTCGAGCTATCGCAAGCAGGGGCGCGGCGGCAAGGGCGCGAAGGGCACCGACCTGAAGGAGAACGACTGGGTCGAGCACCTCTTCATCGCCAGCACGCACGACTACCTGATGTTCTTCACCAACCTGGGCCAGGTGTACTGGCTCAAGGTGCACGAGATCCCGCAGGCCAGCCGCTCGGCGAAGGGCAAGCCGGTGGTGAACTGCATCGCGATCCGCCAGGACGAGCAGATCGCGGCCCTCGTGCCGGTGCGCGAGTTCCGCGAGGACCAGTGGCTGATGTTCGCCACCCGGAACGGCACCGTGAAGAAGACGTCGCTGGCCGAGTACTCGAACGTGCGCGCCGCGGGCATCCGCGCGCTCAACATCGAGGAAGGCGACGAGCTGATCGACGTGCAGATCTGCGACGCCAACTGCGACATCGTCCTCGCCACCCGCGAGGGGATGAGCATCCGCTTCCACCAGAGCGACGTGCGCGAGATGGGCCGCGCCACCACGGGCGTGAAGGGCATCGAGCTCGAGGCCGACGACCACGTCATCGGCATGGTGGTGGTGCGGCGCGACTGCACCATCCTCGTGGTGAGCGAGCACGGCTTCGGCAAGCGCTCGGAGATCGCCGAGTACCGGGTGCAGAAGCGGGGCGGGAAGGGCATCATCACCTTCAAGGCCACCGACAAGACCGGCCGCATGGTCGCCCTCAAGGAGGTCATCCCCGAGGACGAGCTGATGATGATCACCAAGGGCGGCGTCATCATCCGCTGCCCGGTGGAGGGGATCCGCGTCAGCGGCCGCAACACGCAGGGCGTCAAGCTGATGAACCTCGACACCGACGACCGCATCGTGGACGTCGCGCGGGTCCAGAAGGAAGACGACGACGCCGATGCGACCGAGGGCGGCGAGGACACGGCAGCGGACGGCACCGAGGCGTGACCGGGCCTACGCTCGCCGACCT
>DASUOW010000080.1:0-20138 GCA_036276435.1 Gemmatimonadales bacterium | reverse complement strand
AGGCCGATCGAGAAGAAGAGCGCCAGCACCAGGTACGCGAACGACTTGGGCCCCCACGTCACGTAGACGGCCACGTTGACGCCGATCTGGATCGCCACATTCGCCAGCGTCCACGCATCGAGCGGCGGCACCGCCTTCACGCGGAACGAGCGCACGGCCTGGAAGAGCGGATACAGGAGCAGCCACAGCGCCTTCCGCAACGCCGAGTTCCCGATGAGCCGGGCTTCCCACCTGCTCGGAATGTCCGCGTCGAGATCGTACACGCCCTGATAGGCGTGATGCTTGAGGTGGTATTTCTGGAACGAGAAGGAACCCGGCACGAAGAGCGGGAGGTTCGCGGCGAGGCCCGTGAGGACGTTCGGCAGGCGCCGACGGAACACGAGGCGGTGGGCGCACTCGTGGATCATGACGAACAGCCCGTGGCTGGCGAAGGCCCCGACGGTATACGCCAGGACGACCATGAGCCACACGGGCTGCTCCGCGACGAACCGCGCGACAGCGAACTGCAGTCCCACGAGCCCCGCGATGTACCAGAATGTCGTCGGGCTTGGCCCGATGAGCGTCCGGACCTCGGGATGCAGGCGAAGGATCTGCTTGGTGCGGTCGCGGTGCGGCTCGGGCGCTGCTGAATGCAGGAAATCCATCTGGAGCTGGCTCAGCCGTGCCTCGTGAGGAGGGGACGCAGTCGCCGCACGGCACATGGCGAACGTGAGGGCCTGACTCAATATAGGAGAAGCCCGGCCCCACACGAGTGGATGCCGGGCTTCATTGCCCCTCCTGGGATCGAACCAGGACTCTCCTGATCCAGAGTCAGGCGTGTTGCCAGTTACACCAAGGGGCATTGCCAACCGGTCCCGAGGGGCCGGAAGGGCCCCTATTTTACCCAGATCCCCCTCCCCCGGTCAATCATGGCCCCGAAGGACGCGCAGGTCGTCGTCATCGTGCTGGGCTGGGTGGCCTTCATGTCGGCCGCCCTGTGGTTCGGGCACTGGTACGCCGAGCGCGCCCTCAAGCGCTGGGCCGAAGGACGGGGCTTTCACCTGGCCGCGTGGCGGTTCTTCACCCCGGTCTGGCGCGGCCCCCGCGCCTGGCGCCGCTTCCGCTGGCAGGCCGACTACCGCGTCGCCGTGTACGAGCCGCGGCTCGGGCGGGCGCGCGAGGGATGGCTGATGGTGGACTGGCCGTTCTTCGGCATCGGGACGCCGAAGGTGGTGGCGCAGTGGGATGGGTGCATGCCGGAGTATGATGGGGAGTGAGCAGTGGTGCCGGCGCTGCCGTGCGTGAACGCGTCCGCGGAATGTCATCCTGAGCGAAGCGAAGGATCTGCTCGACGTTACTCCCGCATCCGCCTTACCCATCGCCATCTCCCGCATTAATCTCCATTCATGCCACTCAAGATCGCCATCGTCTTCGACACGCCGTGGGAAGGCTGGGATCACGCGCAGCATCTCCAGCAACTGGACAAGGAGATCGCGCGGCAGGACGAGGTCGAGCCGGAGATGGAGTACCAGGTGGCTCACGCGCTCCGCTCGCACGGCCACGACGTGCACCTCATCGGGCTCCACAACGATCTCGGCTACCTGCTGAGCGAGATCGACGTCGCGAAGCCCGACCTCGCGTTCAACTGCGCCGAGTCGTTCAACGGCCGCGCGCACCTCGAGTACGTCGTCGCCGCGGCACTCGAGGCCAAGGGGATCAACTACGTGGGCTCGCCGCCCACCGGCCTGATCGTCTCGCGCAACAAGGCGATGGCCAAGGAGATCCTCGACTTCCACGGCGTGCGCGTGCCGGGCTTCATCGTCTGCCCGCCCGGCGTGTCGCCCTGCCGCCCCGACGGCCTCGCCTTCCCGCTCATCGTCAAGCCCGTCGCCACCGACGCCTCCGAGGGCATCGCCCACGCCTCCGTGGTGTGGGACGACGAGGCGCTCGCCGCGCGCGTCAGGTTCATCCACGAGCAGTTCAACGACACCGTGATCGCCGAGTCGTTCGTCGAGGGCCGCGAGCTGTACGTGAGCCTCCTCGGCAACGGCGACCACATCGACGTGCTGCCCCTCACCGAGCTCGTCTTCGACAAGGAGAAGAACGCGCCCGAGGAGCGCATCGCCACCAAGTCGGCCAAGTGGGACATCGCCTACCGCGAGCGGCGCGGCATCCGCAACCAGTTCGCCCGGCCCGTCTCGGCGCAGGCGCGCGAGGAGATCGAGCGCGCCTGCCGCACCGCCTTCCGCGCCCTCACGCTGCGCGACTACGCGCGCTGCGACGTGCGGCTCGACGCCGACGACCACGTGTGGCTCCTCGAGGCCAACGCCAACCCGTACATCGCCGAAGGCCACGACTTCGCCGAGGCCGCCCACAAGTCGGGCCTCGAATACCCCGCCCTCATCCAGCGACTCGTCGACCTCGCGCAGGCCCGGATCCGGCGTGACTAGGGCGACCTGCCCGGTCGGCCACCCGGTGAAGAAGTGGTGGCGCTACTGCACGACGTGCGACCGCGCCCTCACCTGGCGCGACACCAGCGGGCGCATCGGCGGCGAGTGCGAGGAGTGTGGCTGGGCCATCTCGCCGCTCTTCGCCCACTGCCCCTGGTGCGCCACCGAGCAGGAGGACGGCAGCGAGCGGCCCGTGCGCGAGGCGCGCGGCTTCACGCTCGACACCGGCTGCGACTGGAAGTGCGGCGGCCGCGTGCAGTACCCCATGCCCTACTGCCCCACCTGCGGGAAGCACCAGTACTGGAACGAGAACCACCGCTTCGAGGGCACCTGCCCGCACTGCGACCGCGGCGTCGACGACGCGATGCACTGGTGCCCCTGGTGCGGCAGCGACGCCAGCGGCCAGGACCTCATGCAGCGGGCGCTCCGCCGCACGCGGCGCCTGCTGCTCGTCTCGCGCATCCGGCCGTGGGACTACAAGGTGCTGCTGCGGCCCGGCGTCTCGGGCGTGGACCCGAAGTACCCGAACGTCGTGGAGATCGAGCAGCGCTATGTCACCGGCCGGCGCCAGGACGAGATCCCGTGGCGCATGCTCACCGGGCTCATCACCCACGAGCTCGGGCACAGCTTCCTGTTCCATCACTGGCGCTGGGCGAAGAGTCCCGAGTTCCGGAAGGCGTTCGGGGACGTCACCAAGGCGTATCGCGTGCGCGACGACGGGTGGGTGGACTTCCAGCGGCGCCGCGTCGCGACCGCGCCGGTGGACCACGTCTCGGCGTACGCGATGGAGCATCCGCAGGAGGATTTCGCGGAGACGTTCCGGTTCTTCGTGACGCGGCACGGGCGGTTGAGGGACCTGTTCGCGGAGCTGGGGCGGAAGCGGAAGGGCGTGATCGTGTACCAGAAGTTCCTGGTGCTGCAGGATTATGTGAAGAGTCTGCGGATGAGGGCGCGGGGGTAAAGTAAAGAGGCCGACCCGGCGGGTCGGCCTCTTTCTTTACATGGAGCTGAGGGGGATCGAACCCCTGACCTCTGCAGTGCGATTGCAGCGCTCTCCCAGCTGAGCTACAGCCCCGATCTGCCACGGCCCGATAGGATAGCCGGGCGGGCACCGTTCGTCAACGAATCACCTCGCCCAGCCCTCAGCCGAGCGGCACCCGCTCGAGCGCCTCCACCACCTCGGCGCAGAGCGCCGTGCCGGCCTGCCGCCGCACGATGGCGCGTACCTGGTCGGGCGGCAGCCCCGCCCGGTAGGGCCGCGCCGCCAGCAGCGCCTCGCAGACGTCGGCCACCGCGAGGGTGCGGTCGAGGCGCCCGAGCTGCAACCCGTTGAGCCCCGTGTGATAGCCGCGCCCGTCGAGCCGCTCGTGGTGCCGGGCGGCCACTCGCGCCACGTCGTGGAACGCGCCGACGCGGCCCACGATGGACTCGGTGTGCCGCGGGTGCTCGCGCATCACGGCCATCTCCTCGTGCGTCAGCGCGGCCGGCTTGTCGAGGATCATGTTCGACACGCCCAGCTTGCCGATGTCGTGCAGCAGCGCCGCGCGCCGCAGCAGCGTGCGCTCCGCCGCGCTGAGCCCCTCTTCCGCCGCGAGCAGGAGCGCGATGCGCGCCACGCCGTCGGAGTGGCGCGCCGTGTACGGCGACTTGGCGTCCACCACGCGCGCGAACGCCTCGGCCACCCGGTCGAGGCGCGCGTCGTCGGCGAGCACCACGCGGTCCGCCGGCTCGAGCGCCGACACGCGCGCGCGGCTCTCGGTGCGGCCGAGGCCGCGCCAGTACTCCTCGTCGTGCTCGAAGGCGCCGAGCGCCTCCACCAGGGCCGGGTCGAACCACGTGCCCGCGCGATCGCGCGCCATGTGGAACGCCGCGCGCCGGCCGAACTCGCTCCAGAACACCTCGACCGTCTGCGCGAGTCCCGCGATGCGGGCGAGGAGCGGGATCTCCTCGCCCACGAGGCCACGAGGCAGGCCGCCCCCGTCCCAGTGCTCGTCGAGCGCGTGGATCGCCGTGGCGGTGGCCTCGCTCAGCCCCAGCATGCGCGCGATCTCGGCGCCGCGCTCGCAGCGCGTTTCGGTCATCTCGCGCGCGCTCCCGCGCCCCTTCACCGCCACCGTGAGCACCCGCCATGCCCGCTCGATGGCGGTGCCACCCGGTACGTGCTGGAAGGCGTAGGATGCGGCGCTGGCGCCGTCGGTCCAGTCGTGCAGCTTGTGCGCCTTCTTGAGCGCGCGGTCGTCGGCGCCGAAGAGGTTGCAGAGCCGCGCCGCGTTGCTCGAGCAGCCGAGATCCTTGAGCAGCAGGGCATAGAAGAGGTCGGACCGCGCCGCGTCGTCGAGCCCGATCACGCTGGCCACCCGCATGCCGATCAGGCAGCTGCGGACCGCGTGCCCCTCGGGCTGGCCCTCCGTGATGTCGAGCGCGTAGGAGAGCGCCGCCACGACTTCCGACAGCCGGACGGCGGCATCGCGCTTGGGCGCGGGACGCCGGGGAGCGAACACGGTCATCGCCGGGCCGCGGAGAAAGGACGCATTTTGCGACACGCCGGCTGGCGGGAAACGTGCAAGTAGTTGCGAGGGAAGATCATGGGGCACGAATGAGCAAGGACGAGGCCAGCGACGAGGCGCCTGAGTATCCTTCGCCGCTCATGCGCTCATTCTTCGTCGGCCCTTGGGACCTGTCCGAGGCGACCGCCGTCCTGCCGGCCACTCCGGTCGACGGACGGGTGCTCCTCGTCGAGTCCACCGGCCACCTCTCCGCCCTGCCCCACCATCGCTGGAAGCTGGTGCTGGTGCGCTCGGCGACCCGGCACTTCCGGGACGAACTGCGCGCCCGCGGCTTCACCGTGGACCACCGGGTGGCCGACTCGTACGTCGACGCCATCCGCGGCCATCTGGCCGACGCCCGGCCCACGGAAGTGGTGGTGCCGGCGCCGGCCGAATGGGGCGCGGCGCGCTCGCTCGAGGCGCTCGCCGCCGCGGAGCCGCGGGTGCGCCTGATCGAGGACCGGCGCTTCCTCACCTCGCGCGCCGACTTTGCCGCGTGGGCCCGGGGCCGGAAGCTGCTCCGCATGGAGGACTTCTACCGCCGCCAGCGCCGCCGGCTCGGCGTGCTGGTGGACGGCAACGGCGATCCGGTGGGCGGCGAGTGGAACCTCGACCACGCCAACCGGCAGACGGCGAAGGCGCTGAGGAAGCGTGGCGTGCCGCCGGCGCCCATCGCCTTCCCGCCCGATGACGTCACGCGGGAGGTCATCGCCGAGGTGGGCGCGCTGCCGCACCAGTGGGGCGACACGGCGGGGTTCGACCTGCCCGTGACCCGCGCCCAGGCGCTCGCCGCGCTGGAGGATTTCCTCGCGCATCGCTTCGCCGATTTCGGGCCGTACGAGGACGCCATGCTGTCGGGCGAGGCGTACCTCTATCACTCGCGGCTCAGCGCCGCGATGAACGTGGGGTTGCTGCACGCAGAGGAGATCGTGCAGGCCGCGCTCCGCCGCGCCGACGCCGTGCCGCTCGCGTCGCTCGAGGGATTCGTCCGCCAGATCATCGGGTGGCGAGAGTACGTGAACGGGATCTACTGGCTGGAGATGCCCGGGTACCGGCAGGTCAACTACTTCGGCTTCGAGAAACCGTTGCCGCAGCTCTTCTGGGAGCCGGAACGCACCGACCTGGCCTGCGTGAAGGACTCGGTGCGCACGGTGCGCGACACGGCGTACGCGCACCACATCCACCGGCTGATGATCCTCTGCAACTTCGCGACGCTCGCGGGTGTGCATCCGCTCCGGCTCTCGGAGTGGTTCTGGGCCGGGTTCGCCGATGCCTGGGAGTGGGTCGAGCTGCCCAACGTGGTGGGAATGGGCACGTTCGGCGACGGCGGGCGCCTCGCCTCCAAGCCCTACGTCTCCTCGGCGGCCTACATCCAGCGGATGAGCGACTACTGCACGGGGTGTCGCTACGACCCGTCCCAGAGGACAACTGACGACGCCTGCCCGTTCAACTATCTCTACTGGACGTTCCTCGACGACGTTCGGCGCCGGGGACTCGACGTCGGGCAGCGGATGGCCCTAATGTTCAAGGGCCTCGACCGCCTGCCTCCCGAAGATCTCGATACGATGCACCGGCTCCGGCGCCGGTTCCTCGCCGGGGTCCAGCCCGATCGGACGGGCTGGACGTTCTCCCACGACCAGGGGTGAGTTCTCCATGGCTTCCCACGATCCATCGCGCCGCCACTTCCTGAAGACCGGGGCCGGATTCTCGGCGCTCGCCGCCGGCACGCCGGTCGATGAAGGGCTCTTCGCCTCGCTTCGGGAACGCGTCGCCGCACTCTTCTTCTCGTCCGCGATGCAGGACGGCGCCGGCGACGGATCGAAGTGGCCCTACGTGCTGGAGTTCGACGGCACGCAGGTGACCGTCTACATGCCCCAGGCCGAGAAGCTGGACGGCAATGCGCTCTCCAGCCGCGCCGCCATCGCCGCGCAGGGACCCGACCAGAAGGCTCCGGTCTTCGGGACCGCCTGGCTCAACTCGCGCATCGAGGTGGACACCGAGGAGCGCGCCTTCGCAGTGAAGGAAGTGAAGGTCACCCGCCTGGTGCTGCCCGAGGCCGACGAGGAGCAGCGGGAGGTCGTCACCGCGATCCTGGAGCAGGGGCTCTCGAACTTCGACGGCGCCTTCGACCTCGACCCGATGATGGAGCAGCTGGCGGCCGCCGAGAAGACCCTGAAGGAATCGCAGGACCTGGAGACGAAGCCGCCGGCCATCGTGTCGGTCGACCAGCCGGCCATGCTCGTCTCCATCGACGGCGAGCCGATCCTCGCCCCGGTGTCGGAGGGCTCGAAGGTCCAGCGCGTCGTCAACACGCCGTTCGCCATCCTCCAGGACCCCGAAAGCAAGCAGTTCTACCTCAAGGGCGAGGAGTGGTGGTACGTGGGCGACTCGCCCAAGGGACCGTGGACCGAGACCGAGGGCGTGCCCGAGGAGATCCTCAAGGTGCTGCCGCCGGTACCCGACGAGGTCGCGGAGGAGACGGCCGATGCCAAGCTGACCGCGCTCGAGGGCGAGGACACCCCGGGCGGCCGCGCCCCGCGGCCGGTGGTCGTGACGGCCACGGAGCCCACCGAGCTCATCTGGACCGATGGCGCCACGCAGTGGAAGCCGGTGCCGAACACGCAGCTCCAGTATGCGGCGAACAGCTCCGGCAACGTGATCAAGGGCACCGATGGCAAGATCTACACGGTGCTCTCCGGCCGCTGGTACTCGGGCCCCTCACTCGAAGGGCCGTGGACCTACGTCGCCTCGGATCGGTTGCCGCCGGACTTCGCGAAGATTCCGAAGGACACCGACGTGGCGGGTGTGCTGCCGTTCGTCTCCGGCACCGACGAG
Organism: Gemmatimonadales bacterium; assembly: GCA_036276435.1. GTDB lineage: Bacteria > Gemmatimonadota > Gemmatimonadetes > Gemmatimonadales > GWC2-71-9 > JAGGAG01. Next base: position 12,328 of record DASUOW010000080.1, on the reverse strand, counting down.
GCCCAGGCCGCGGTGACGGCGCAGGCCGTACCCACCACGGCCGCCATCAAGAAGGACGCCACCACGCGCGTCAACTGGGCCGGCAATCCGCAGTTCAACGACATCGGCGGCACGAGCATGCGCGCCTCGGAGAATGCCGGCACGCCGGTGATCAAGGTGGGCAACGAGTACTACGCCTGCCAGGAAGGTGTGTGGTATCTCTCGAGCGAGCCGAACGGCACCTACACGGTGGCGCAGACGGTGCCGCCGGTGATCTACTCGATCCCACCGCAGCATCCGTTCTACTTCATCACGTTCGTGAAGGTGTTCGGCACGGGCCCGGACGTGGTCCACACGGGCTACTATCCCGGCTACAAGGGCTCCTACCAGCTCGGCAGCACGGTCGTGAACGGCACGGGCTACACCTACCCGCCGGTGGTCGTGAACACCGTGTACATCCACCAGCCGGCCCCGCCCACCTGGGGCTTCATGATGAGCTACAACCCGTGGTTCGGCTGGAGCGTGGGGCTCAACATGGGCTTCGGCATGGGGGCCGGCTGGTTCGTGTTCAGCGTCGGCCCGCGGAGCCCGTGGTGGGGGCCCGCGCGCTGGAGTCCGTGGTGGCGTCCGCCGTTCCGTGCCGGCTTCCGACCGCCGTTCGGCCCCCGTCCTCCCATGTTCCGGCCCCCCTACGTGCCCGTGTACCGTCCGGGCGGCGGCATCAATCGGCCCGGTGGCGTCAACCGTCCGGGTGGTGGCGTCAATCGACCGGGCGGCGGTGGCTGGTACGGCGGCTACCAGCCGAGCAACCGTCCCCGGCCGAGACCGCAACCGGGCGGCGTGAACAACATCTACAACCGCCCGAGCAATCAGGATCGCGTGCGCCCCACGACGAGACCGGGCGCGGGGTCGCAGGGCGGAGGCGGCAACAGGCCGACCACCCTGCCGAATGTCGGCGGCAAGCCGGGCAAGCCGGCGACCAGACCGACCACGCCAAGCACGCGACCGATGCCCAGCCCCACCAACCGTCCGGACGTGCGGCCGTCGACGCGGCCGAACAACGTCTATTCCGACCGGAACGGGCAGGTCTGGCGGGACTCGCCGAGCGGCTGGCAGCAGAACAGCAACGGCAACTGGCAGACGCAGCGACCCGGGGCGACCGGTCCCGGCGGCGCCACGACGCGCCCGGCCCCGGCCTATCCAGGCGGCGCCACCCAGCGGCCCACGACCCGGCCGGCGCCCTCGCCCGACCTCGGGGCGGCTGCGGCCGGTCGTGACCGGGCGGGCAATCGCAACCCCGGCGCGGGCGGGATGTCCGGCGGCGCCTCGCGTCCGGCGCCGAAGCCGAGCTACCAGTCCCCGTCGAGCAACCGGCCCGCATCGCGGCCGGCACCGAGCTCTCGACCGGCTCCGAGCCGCGCGCCGGCGTCGCGCCCCAGTGGCGGCCGGCGGTGACGGCGGGAGAACAGCGGCTGTTCCTGCCCGACACGCGAACTCCCCGCCCCGGCGGGGAGTTCGTGCTCTACTGGATGCAGGCCACGCACCGCGCCGACTGGAATCCGGCCCTCGAATTCGCCATCGAGCAGGCGAACGCACTCGGCGTGCCGGTGCTCGTGTATCACGGGCTGCGGCACGACTATCCGTGGGCGAGCGATCGGTTCCACACCTTCATCCTCGAGGGTGTGGTGGACCTGTACGCGGGGTTCGAGGCGCGGGGGATACAGTACGCGTTCTATCTCGACGAGCGCACCGGCGCGGGTGCGCAGTGGCCCGCCGGTCGTCCTGACCCTGAGCGCAGCGAAAGGGAAGGACCGGGGCGCATCGGGTACGTACCTGATGCCACCCGGTCCTTCACTTCGTTCAGGACGACAAAGCGCTCCTCGGCATCAAACGAGTCCGTGTCACCCCTGGTGCAGCTCGCCGACCGCGCCGCGCTCGTCGTCACCGACTTCAACCCGACGTTCATCTTTCCGCGCCAGATCAAGGCACTGCGCCGGAAGACCGGGACGCCCGTCATCGCCGTCGATTCGTGCGGCGTGGTGCCGCTCAAGGCGGTGAGCCGCGAGCACTCCACCGCGCGCGGCATCCGCACCGAGCTGATGGCCGCCTTGCCGCATCACTTCTGGCCCATCGCCAGTGGCGAGCCCGCCGTGCGGCGCGAGATCGACCTGCCCTTCGAGCCCACGCGCCCCACGCGCGACGGCATTGCCGCGATCGTGGCGCGCTGCGACATCGACCACGCCGTGGCGCCCTCGCCCGCCTTCCGCGGCGGCACCGTCGCGGCCCGCGCACAGCTGCGGCGATTCCTCGAGCTGGGCCTGCACCGCTACGCCGACGATCGCAACGATCCGAACGAGCCGGATGCCACGAGCCGGCTGTCGCCGTGGCTCCACTTCGGCCACATCAGCGCGCAGGAGGTGCTGCTCGCCGCGCGCGATGCGGGGCCGGCGGCGCAGTACGAGAAGTTCCTCGACGAGACGCTCGTGTGGCGCGAGCTGTCGCACAACTTCTGCTTCCACAACCCGCGCCACCGCACCACCGACGGCATCCCGCCCTGGGCGCGCGAACAGCTCGCCGCGCATGAGAGCGACCCCAGGCCCGCCCTCTACTCGGACGACGACCTCGAGCACGCCCGCACGGACAGCGAGCTGTGGAACGCCGCGCAGCGCGCCTACCTGCGCGACGGCTTCATGCACAACTACCTGCGGATGCTGTGGGCGAAGGCGGTGCTGGCGTGGACGCCGAACGCGGCCGAGTGCCTGCGGATCCTCGAGCACCTCAACAACAAGTACTCCCTCGACGGCCGCGACCCGAACAGCTACGGCGGCATCATGTGGACCTTCGGCAAGTTCGACCGGCCGTTCTACCGGCGGCCCATCTACGGGACGGTGCGCTACCAGTCGCTCAAGGCGGCGGCGGACAAGTTCGACGTGCCGCGGTACGTCGCGCGCTACCCGGCCCCCTGAGCGCCGCTCACGGCGACGGCTGGGCGTCCATCCAGGCCCGGAGCTCTTCCATGACCTGTCGATTCTCGGCGACCAGCCGGTTCTTCGGCCGGTCGAGCGCCGAGATGAGCACGATCACCACGCTGAAGCCGATGGCGAACGCGCCCATGGTAGCGTAGCGGCGCGTGGCATGCTCGCCGGCATTCCAGCCGACCGTGAACATCGCCACCGCCATGACGAGACAGAGGGTGAAGATGACGGACGATGGGGTGCGCGACCGCATCCCGAGGGCGACCCGCCGGTGATGGAGGCCCATCATCTCGTCGAGGTTGCTCACCACCAGGGCGTGCACGTCGGTCACCGAAGGTCCGCGACCGATGATCTCCCCGAGCCGCAGGATCTCCGCGTGCGACTCCGCCGAGCGGCTGACGCCGTCCTCGAAGGACGCCTGGTCGCGCACGGGCGCGGCCCGCACCTCCGCATACCGCCGGAGCGCCGCGCGCAACAGACTCCGCTCGGGCTCCTCGGCGTAGGCCGCGCTCGTGAACGCCGATCGAATAGCCTCCGCCTCCTCACGCGCGAGATCCTGCCGATCCACGTAGCGGCTCATCGCCATGTCGAAGGTGAACGCCAGCAGGAAGGCGAGCAGCCCGAGCACGGCCCCCATGATCTCCCCGGCGAACCGTTCCTCCCTGGCGTCCGCACGGCGCGCCGCGCGGCGGGCGAGATGGAAGCCGGCGGCCCACGAGGCCGCGATCAGGAGGATCGAGAGCACAAAGAGCAGCCAGAGCGGCAGCTCGTCGAGGAGGAGGCCGGAATCCACGTCAGCGATGCTCGACAGTCACCATGGGCCCCTCATTCCGGCATGCCCGCCGGCAACTCGGTGGAACAGCTCGTCCTTCACTCGTTGCCAGCCATGGCGACGCGCAGCGTCTCCGAGGGTGTGCACTCGAACATCCGCCGGTAATCCTGCGCGAACCAGCTGAGGTGGAAGAAACCCCACCGCATCGCCACACCGGTGACGGTGGTGCCCGGTTCCCCCCGCTGCAACTCGCGGTGCACGGCGTTGAGCCGGAGCAGCTTGAGGTGCGCCTTGGGGGAGGCGTTGAAGTGGCGGCGGAAGGCGTCGTGCAACGTGCGCTCGGTCGCGCCCACGGCAACGCAGAGGTCACGTATGGTGGTCGGCCGTTCGAGGTTCGCCGCGAGGAATTCCTCGGCGCGGCGCGCGAGTGCCGCAGAGCCGGACCACCGCGCGCGCTGCCGGGGCAGACGCACCCCGACGCACAGCGCATGCATCACCTTCTCCTCCAGCTGCGTCGCGATTCCGGGGTCCACCAGATGCTGCGGCTGCCCGTACAGGTGGCTCACACCGATGCGCGCGAACTGCTGGCGTCTCGCTCCCGGGGTCAGGTCGGTCACAAGACGCTGCTGCTGGCTCAGGTCCTCCAGCGGCTGCCCGAGCACGGCCTCCAGGTACCGCTCGACGCGGCTCTGCGGCAGGCTCACGGTGAAGAGTCGGCTCGGCCCGAAGGCGCGCAGGTCGACGTCGTCGCCTGGCCGCAGCACGCCGATGTCGGCGTCGGTGAACGGCTCGCCCCGCAGCCGAGCCTCGGGCGCCCGCTGCAGCCACACACCGAGCGTCACGGTGTCGCGGGGAGCCGCTCCGGCGACCATCAGTCCCGGTGACCACTCATGGTCGCCGTACTGGACGTCCGACGAATGGGCGAACGCGAGGGTACCCGCGAACCTCCCGCGACCGAGTTGGCGGAAGTCCACCATCCAGCCCCGGGCGTTGGCCGCATGCTCCTCGAGGTCGGACGAGGACACCACGCCTCCGAATCCGACCGGAAACCTGTGCTGGGCGGACGATGACAATGGCGCTCTTTGATCGTGAAGAAATGGGGAGAACCCCGCGAATCATGCGCGACAGGTCGCACGAGCGCTAGACCGCACGATTTTCCCGCACTGCCTGGAGTATCCGAGAAGTGCAGAAACTCGTTGCACCTGCATGAGTTGGATGAACGGGAGCTTTCGCCGCGCGATGCCCCGCGATAACATCCTGCCGTCGGCGACCCCGGGGCGTCCGGGGGTACGCCGACACCCCCGGTCCATGGAGTCTCCATGCATCGCCGACTGCTGGCGGCGGCCGCGCTCATCGGCGCGGGCATCGCCCCGCTGCACGCGCAGGAACCCGCCGACACCTCGCACCACCCGCCGAAGCTCGTCGAGGAAGGCATCCTTCCGAAATCCATCCGCATCCCGGGGACGGGAGTGTCGTTCTCCATCGGCGGATACGCCAAGGTGGACGTCATCCAGGATCTCGACGCCATCGGCAACCGCTACGAGTTCAAGGTGAACAGCGTGCCGGTGGAGGGCAGCGCCGCGGCGGCGCAGAGCGGCCAGACCACCATTCACGCCCGCGAGACGCGCGTGAACCTGGACCTGCGCAGCGGCGAGGGACCGCGGCACCTTCGCGTCTTCGCCGAGGGAGACTTCTACGGCGACAACAACGCCTTCCGCCTGCGCCACGCCTTCGGCGAGCTCGGCCACCTGCTCGGCGGGCAGACGTGGACCACGTTCATGGACATCTCCGTACGCCCCCGCACGCTCGACTTCGAAGGTCCCGAAGGCGAGGTGTTCGTGCGCCAGGCGATGGTGCGCTGGACGCAGCCGATGGGTGCACACTGGAAGTTTGCCGTCGCGATCGAGAACCCCAACGCACAGTTCGCGGTGCCGACCAGCCTCACGGGCTCGCCACGCGCCACGGTGCCCGACCTGCCCGGCTACCTGCGCTACGAGACGCCGCGATGGCACGCGCAGCTGGCCGGCATCGTCCGGCAGGTACGCTACGACGGCGGCGAGGGCGAGGACGACACCTCCGAGCTCGGTTGGGGCGTCAGCGCCACCGTGAAGGTGAAGACGTTCGGGAAGGACGCGCTCATGGGGCAGATGGGTGTCGGCGAGGGCGTCGCGTCGTACTTCGACGCGTTCTCGGGCCAGAAGGTGGACGCCCTGCTGTCCGATGACGGGCGACTCTCGACCGTGGCGCTGCGCGGCGGCTTCATCGCCTACGAGCACCAGTGGAGCGGCTCGCTGCGCTCGATGGTGGGCTACTCGCGCGCGGAGCTGTCCGACTCGGACGGCCTGCCCGGCGCCGACCTGCGGCGCATCCAGGACGTCCGCGCGAACCTGGTGTGGTCCCCGTTCAAGCTGGTGGAGTACGGCGCCGAAGTGCTGTGGGGCAGCCGGGAGAACCAGGACGGCAGCAGCGGCGAAGCGTGGCGCATCCAGGCGTCCCTGATCTATCACCTCAACTGAGAAGGAACGACACCATGCGTGCACGCTGGCTCGTCAGCTTCGCTCTGGCGTTCCCCCTGGCCGTCGCCGGGTGCTCGAAGCCCGCTCCGGAGGCTCCGCCGCAGGCGGAAGCGCCCCGCCCAGCACTGGCGGCCATCAAGCGCGCGATCATGCCGCCCGCGGAGGCTCCTCACTGGGACTACGAGGCGGAGGGCCCCGCGAAATGGGGATCGCTGAGCCCCGCCTTCGCCGCGTGCGGCGAGGGGAAGCACCAGTCGCCCATCGACCTGCACGGCGCCAGGCCCGCCAGGCTGACGCAGCTGCTGACGAGCTTCCGGCCGGCCGAGTTGCGCGTGGTCCATCACGAGCACATGGCGGACGTCGTGAACACCGGTCACTCGGTGCAGGTGAACGCGCCGGACGGCGACACGCTCACGGTGGGCGAGGAGAAGTTCGTGCTGCTCCAGTACCACTTCCACAGCCCGAGCGAGCACCACGTGGATGGCCGGCCGTACCCGGCCGAGATGCATCTCGTGCACAAGGCGGCCGACGGACGGCTCGCCGTGATCGGCGTCCTCTTCGAGGAGGGAGCGGCCAACCCGGCCCTCGACCCGATCTGGGCGAACCTGCCTGCCGCCAAGGGCGAGGAATCACACCTCGCGCACCTCAAGGTGAACGTCGACGACCTGCTGCCGGTGTCGCGCGCCAGCTATCGCTACACGGGGTCGCTCACCACGCCGCCGTGCTCCGAGGACGTCACCTGGATCGTCATGTCCACGCCCGTGACGATGTCCGCCGAGCAGCTGGCCCGCCTGCGCAGCACGCTCGTGGGCAACAACCGCCCCGTGCAGCCCCTCAACCGACGCGCGCTCGTCGTCGAGGGCGTGGAGGAGCAGGTCGCCCGCTGACGATCGCACGGGGGCCGGCCGACACCGGCTGGCCCCCGCGCTTGACGCATTCCATGTTACAACACTAATATTGCCGCGTTAGCCGATTCACCCCCGTACGCGCACCCCTCGGAGGCTGTTCATGTTGCTCAGCACGCTCGCGCTCGGCGCCGCTCTCGTTGCCGGCGACACCGTCACGGCGGCCCCCGTCGCCTGGACCGTCGACCCGGCGCACTCGGAGGTCTCGTTCCGGGTTCGTCACCTGACCGGTCGCGTCCGCGGCAATTTCAAGGACTACACGGCCTCCCTGTCGGCCGACCCGGCGCAGCTCAGCACGGGCACCGTGACGGTCGACGTGAAGACGGCGTCCGTCAACACCGAGAACGAGAAGCGCGACGGCCACCTGCGGAGCCCCGACTTCTTCGATGTCGAGAAGTTTCCCTCGATGACCTTCAAGAGCACCAGGGTCGAGGCGAACGGCAAGGAAATCGCCATCACCGGCGACCTGACCATCAAGGGCGTCACGAAGCCCGTCGTCCTGAAGGGCACCTTCAACGGCAAGGTCGTCGACCCGTGGGGCAAGGAGCGCCTCGGGTTCGAGGTGAGCGGCACCATCGATCGCCGCGACTTCGGCCTCACCTGGAACAAGCTCGTCGAGGGCAGCTCGCTCGTCGGCGACGAGGTGACGATCGACATCGCCATCGAGGCCGTGAAGAGCTGACCGTCCGCACCGCGCATGAACCAAGGGGGCATCGATCGCGATGCCCCCTTCGTCATTCCGTCCCGGTGAGCGCGCGGAGTTGTCGCTCGTGCAGCCTCGAGAGTGTCAGCATCGCCGTCGTGGCACCCACGAGCGCCAGGAACATGTCCCACTGCGTGTCCCACGGATCGCCCTGCGTGCCGAGGAAGGCGGTGGCACCCTCGCCGGTGGCGAGGGCCGTCCACCACTCGAGGAACTCGTAGCACGCGCTGAAGGCGAGGCAGATGCTCACCACCACGAACGGCAGCCAGCGGCTGCCGCGGAGCGGCGAGCGGCGCCACAGGATCTCGCGCGCCAGGATGGCGGGCACGAACCCCTGCGCGAAGTGGCCCACCCGGTCGTAGTGGTTGCGCGCCATCCCGAACGCGTCGCGCACCCAGTTCCCGAGCGGCACCTCGGCGTAGGTGTACCTGCCGCCCAGCATCAGGATGCAGGCGTGCAGCGCGAGCAGGATCCAGAGCAGCGACGTGAGGGGAAAGCGACGGTGCGTGAGCAGCACCGCCGGCAGGCCGAGCAGCACCGGGAAGACTTCCATGAACCAGGTGAAGCGGTCGTGCGGCCGGATGCCGCTCCACACGAGCACGACCAGCACCAGCGCCACCAGCCCCGCGCCGAGCCGGCCGCGCTCACTCCGCATCGCGGAACCGCACCTCGACCGTCATGCCGTCCCGCGCGATCGTCGCCTCCGGAAACACCGCTCGCGCCTCGGCGAGCAGCTCCGGCGCCTCGCGCGAATAGCGCGCGCTGATGTGCGTCAGGCAGAGCTGCCGCACCCCGGCCTCGCGCGCCACCATCGCCGCCTCGGACGCGGTGGAGTGGCCGGTCTCGACGGCGCGCTCCCGCTCGTCGAACCCGAAGGTGGCCTCGTGCACCAGCAGGTCGGCGTCGCGCGACGCGGCGATGGTGGCCTCGCACGGGCGCGTGTCGCCGCTGTAGACCACCTTGCGGCCCGGCCGCGGCGCCCCGACGAGGTCGGCGGCCGTGACGCTCCGGCCGTCCGGCAGCTCGATGCGCTCGCCCTTGTGCAGCTTGCCCCAGAGCGGCCCCTCGGGGATGCCCATCTCGCGCGCGCGGTCGGGGTGGAAGCGGCCGAGGCGTTCGGCTTCCACCAGCGCGTAGCCCACGGTGTCGGCGCGGTGGTCGGTGGGGAACACCTCGATGGCGTAGCCCTCGCGCGCGAGCCGGTCGCCGGGCTTCACCTCCACGATCTCCACCGGGAACTTCTGCCGCTCGATGCCGAGGGAGATCGCGGCCCCGAGCACGCGCTGCGCACCCTTGGGGCCGTAGAGCGTGACGGGTGCGCTCCGGTCCTGCAGGCCCATGGTGCGCAGCAGGCCCGTGACGCCCAGGATGTGATCGGCGTGGTAGTGCGAGAAGAAGATCTCGCGGAAGGTGAACCCGACCCCGTACTTCATCATCTGCCGCTGGGTGCCCTCGCCGCAATCGAACAGCATCGTCTCGCCCTCGCGAACGAGGGCGAGGCCCGAGACGTTGCGGTCGAGCGTGGGCATCGCGGCGGCGGTGCCGAGGAAGGTGACGGAGAGCATGGGCGGGAGCGCCGGGCGCTCAGAACATCTTCACCGTGATCCCGAGCTTGCCGGGGTTCTTGCGCAGGTCGCGCACCAGCGAGTCGACGGACGCGCTCAGGTCGGTGAAGCGATGGTAGAGCAGCGTGTCGGTGGCGAGCTTGCCCATGGTGCCCTCGCCCCGCTCGAGCTTCGCGAGCACGGAGTCGAGCCGCTCGCCGGTGGCGCGGAACTGCACCGACATCTCGTTCAGGTTGCCGACGAGCGTGTCGGCCTTGTCGCGCGCGCGCACGATGGCCGGCGCCGAGATGGTGCTGTCGAGCTTCATGGCGAGCGTGCGGAACTCCGCGAGCGTGGCCTGCAGCTCCGCCGTGGGCCCGGCCTTCTGGTTGGCGTACAGCGCCATGAGCGCCTGGGTGCTCGCGAGCGTCGCGTTGAGCTTCTCGAGCGTCTGGTCGAGCTGCTCGGCGCGCTTGGGGCCCACGAGCGCCCGCACGTTGGTGAGCAGGGTGTCGGCGTTGCCCGCGAGCCTGCCCGCCATGTCGGCGAAGCCCGGCGCCTCGACACCCATGACCACCTGGCCCTCGGGCAGCGGCGTCGGGTCGGTGCCGGGTACGAACACGAGGGCCGCGTCGCCCGCGAGGCCGACGGTGCGGACGTAGGCGAGGGCGTCGGTCTTCGGGGTGATCTCGTCGGGCAGCGAGATGGTGACGTGCACCTTGCCCGGCTCGATCAACTGGATGTCGGTCACCTTGCCGGACGGCACGCCGGAGATGCGCACCGGCGAGGCGCGCTTCAGGTCGCCGGCGTCCTTGAACTGGATCGTCACGCCGTCCCGTCGCAGGACGGAGCGCCCGCTCAGGAACATCGTCCCGAACACGAAGATGAGCAGCGCCACCAGCACGATGGAGCCGACCACCACTTCCCTGCCGAGACCCCGGGATTCAGGCATGGACCCTATGCGGCGAATTGGGCGTTGTCGAAGTCCCGCTCGAGGAACGCCTTCACCTTCGGATGGTCCGAGGCGAGGAATTCCTGCGGGGTACCCTGCATCACGATCTTCCCCTCGCTGAGGAGGGCGAGGCGGTCGGCCACGCGGAACGCGCCGCGCACGTCGTGCGTCACCATCACGCTGGTGACGCCGATCTCCTCGTCCAGCCGCTGCACCAGCGCGTCGATCACGTCGGCGTTCACCGGGTCGAGGCCCGACGTGGGCTCGTCGTACAGCAGGTACTTCGGGCTCCCGGCGATGGCGCGCGCGATGCCGACGCGCTTCTTCATGCCGCCCGAGAGCTCCGCGGGAAACTTCTTGATCACCTCCGGCTGCAGGTTCACCAGCCGGATGCACTCCGCCACGCGGGCCTTCGCGTACTCGAGGTCCTTGAACTTGGCCTCGTCCACGATGCCAAGGCGCACGTTCTCGAACACGTCCATGGAATCGAACAGCGCGCCGTTCTGGAACACGTAGCCGATGTTCTGCCGGTAGGCCACGAGCTCCTTCCGGCTCAGGTGGGCGACGTCCTTGCCATCGACCGTGATGGTGCCCGAATCGGGCTTCAGCAGCCCGATGATGTGCTTCAGGAGCACGCTCTTGCCGGTGCCCGAGGGACCGAGCAGCGCCACCGTCTCGCCCTCGTTGACGTCGAAGTCGACGCCGTCGAGGACCACCTGCGCGCCGAAGCGCTTGCGGACGCCGCGGAGCTCGATCATTGGTTCAACAGCAGCTTGGTGACCAGCACGTCGAGCAGCAGTACCAGCACCGAGCTCGAGACGACGGCACCCGTGGCCGCCTTGCCCACGCCCTCGGCGCCCTGCTGGGTGCCGATGCCCATGTAGCACGACACGAGGCCGATGGTGCCCCCGAAGAAGATCGACTTGATGAGGGAGTAGTAGGCATCCCAGGGACGGAAGAAGTACTGGGCGCCGTACACGAAGTCCATGTCGGTCACGGGCAGCACGAGCTTCACCGACCACCAGCCGGCGAGGATGCCGGCGGTGTTGGCGAGGATCGTCATGATCGGGATCATGACGAGCGCCGCGAGCACCCGCGGCAGCACGAGGTGCGAATACGGCGATCGGCCGAGGCTCTCGAGCGCGTCGATCTGCTCGGTGACGCGCATCGTGCCCAGCTGGGCCGCGTAGCGCGCGCCGATGCGCCCGGCGAGCACGAGCGCCGTGAGCACCGGCCCCAGCTCGAGGATCACCGCCGAGACCACCAGGGTGCCGACGATGTAGTAGGGGAGGTTGCCCGTGAACTGGTACCCGGCCTGGAGGGCCGTCACCGCGCCCGCGAAGACCGAGATGAGCAGCACCAGGAACATGCTCCCCACCCCGATGTTCCACGCCTCCTCGACGAAACGCGGCCACCAGATCCGCACCTCGGGCAGCGCGCGGAGCGTCTCGCCGACGAAGTACGTGAAGCGCCCGACCTGCGACGTCCCGTTCAGGATGAAGCGCCCAGCCACCTGCCGGATGTCGAGCGTCGCCGTTGCCATGGCTAGTATCTTGGGCGGCGATGCCACGTAAGTCTAGGCCCCGCCTCGCTCAAGACGCGCTTGACTTCCGCCGCCGCCTGCTGCGCTGGTTCCGCGCCCATGGCCGCGACCTGCCCTGGCGCCGGACCCGCGATCCGTACCATATCGCCGTCTCCGAGTTCATGCTGCAGCAGACGCAGGTGAGCCGCGTCGAAGGGTTCTACCTCCGCTTCCTCGAACGGTTTCCGTCGGTGCAACATCTGGCATCGGCGCCCGCGACGGCGGTGCGGGAGGCGTGGGAAGGACTGGGCTACTACCGGCGTGCGCACAACCTGCAGCGGCTGGCCCAGGAGGTGGCGGCCCGGGAGGGAGGGTTCCCCGAGGACCCGGTGGCGTTACGGGCGCTGCCCGGCGTGGGACCCTACACCGCCGGTGCGATCGCCTGCTTCGCCTTCGAGCG
>DASUOW010000079.1:0-14169 GCA_036276435.1 Gemmatimonadales bacterium | reverse complement strand
CTCGAGCCAGGCCTCGAGCACGTCGGCGAGCGCCGGCACGTCGAGGGAGTGCGCGGGGCGGCTGCTGTCGCCGTGGCCCGGCAGCTCGGGGATGTGCACGGCGAAGTCGCGGGCGAGCCGCTCCGCGAGCGGGAGGAAGTAGCGGCCGGACACGCCCAGGCCGTGCAGCAGCAGGATCGGCGGCGCCGCCGCAAGCCCGCCGTGGAAGGCGTGCACCCGGTGGCCACCCACGTCCAGCGACGTCGCGCGGAAGCCGCGCGGCAGTGCCGTCACCCCGAGGCGCTCTGCCGGATGTGCGCGAACTTGAGCGCCGCGACGAAGAAGGCGCCGCCGACCGCGTTGCCGAGGACCGCGAGCACGAGGAAGCGGGCATAGTCGGCCAGCGTGGCGCCCTGCCCCACGAACACGCCCGCGAGCACCTCGACGGTGCCGGCGATGGAGTGATGCAGGCCGAGGAACCCGAGGACGAAGGTGATGATCCAGACCACGGCGATCTGGCTCACCGAGTCGCGGCTCGCCACCACCAGCCACGCCAGCAGTCCCATCAGCCAGCCGGCGCCGATGGCACTCGCGAACATCACCGGTGACGTCTGCGTCACCAACTTCCCGGCCAGTTCGCCGAACTTCGACGCCTCGGCGATGCCCATGCCGATGCCCACCCGCGTCGCGAAGAGCGCGAAGATGGCGCCGCCCGCCACGTTCGCGACCAGCACCAGGCCCCACAGCCGCAGCAGCCGGCCGACGCCCACGCGGCCCGCGAGCACCGGCCCCACCGCGGACGCCGTCTGCTCGGTGAAGAGCGCCGAGCGTCCCATGACGACGAGGATGAAGCCGACGGCGTAGAGGTTCGCGGCGAGGATCTCCTGCACCGGCTTCGGGAAGACCGTGCTGGTCGCGGTCAGCAGCACCACCATCGCGAGCGGGCCGAACCCCACGTCGAGCCCGGCGGTGAGGCCCGAGAGCAGCAGCGATCCCGCCGGACGCTCGAGCTCCTCCTCGGCCTGCGCCATCTGCTGCTCGAGGATGGTGTGGTAGCTCTTCTGCGGCTCGGCGCGGGGGTGGTCGTGGCGCAGCTCGCGGTGCGACTCGGCCCCGGGCGTGGTGGTGCGCCGCTTCTCACTTGCCGCCTCGAGGGCGGCGTGGTCGCCCGTCATCTGCCTGCTCCCGCAAGGTCTCCGGCTCTGCTACCCGCCGGCTGCATGCTTGGTCGGGATTCGGGGCGGATGCGCACGAAAAAGCCCGCCTCGTGAGGAGGCGGGCCGTGCAACGCCGGTCGTGATGGTCGGCTAGGCCAGCCCGATCGGCGCATCCCCCGACAGTTCGGCCTCTTCCCGCTCGCGCTCGGTGCCGCGCCCCAGCCACAGCGCGCTGGCCGCGATGCCCGCCCACGCCACCGTCGCCAGGCCGACGATGCCCATGCCGAAGCTCACCGGGCCCACCGGCAGCTTGGGCTCCCCCGCCTCGGTCCACCAGAACAGGATGAGCACCGCCATCACCGCGAGCACCAGGCTCATGATCCCGCTCGTCTTCGCCGGCATGCCGGGAATGGAGGGGAGCGGCAGGCTGCGCTGCATCGCGCGCAGGTAGAAGAACACCGCCCCCGCGAGCGAGAGGACGACCAGGGTGATGGCGCCCAGGCTCCAGCGGTAGTCGCCGTCGGCAGCGTTCAGCAACCAGCCGGTGAACGGCAGCCGGCTCAGGCCCTCGCAGGCGAGCAGCAGGCCGACGACCACGGCGGAGACTTCGAAGTAGAAGCCGGACCGCATCGGGACTCCAGAAGGTGAGAGGGAAACGGCGTGGATCCTATCCTCGGAGTCGTTCCGGCGCCATGCCCCAGCACATCCGGGGCTCCCGGGTGGTCGCACGGCAGGTTGCATGTCCGTGGCGCCGACAGCGCACGCGATGAGATCTACACCACGGCCGCGAAGTTCGTACCACACCCCCGAACCGCAGCAGCAAGACGTGACGCAAGGCAAGACGAAGGGCCCCGTGGAGCGCGTGGCTCCACGGGGCCCTCGTGTTCGACCCTCGCGGCGCGACTCAGGGCACCGAGAAGCCCACCGGCGCATCGCCGAGGGAGATGTTCGGCAGCGGCAGGCGCCCGGCTGGGTTGTCCAGGTAGATGCCCGACCACGTCCACGGCTGGCCGGCCACCGGGCGCGCCGCGAACTGCGTGCTGCCACAGACATCGGCGAGCACGGTGGTGACCAGGACGGCGTTGATGCTGCCGTTCGCCGACAGGGCGCTCAGCGTGGCGGTGGCGTCGATCGTACCGCTGAACGGGGTGCCGTTCGGCGAGTTGTCGGCCTTGTTGTAGCACTGCCACGACCCCGTCACCGCGCCACCGACGACGTACGAGAAGCTGGGCACGCTGAGGTTCGTCTGCCGGAAGCGCAGCGCGAGCTCGCCGTTGGGCAGGACCTGGAGCTCCCAGCCCCGGAAGCCCTGCTCGGTCTCGGTCTGGCCGCCGGTGGTGCTGCCGCCCGGGGAGCCGCCGGTGTACGTGGTGTCGGCCGAGGGACCGCTGGTCGTCGGAATGGTCGAACCGCCGCCCGGGGTCGAGCCGCCGGAGCCGTCGGGATTCGTGGTGCCATCCGGATTCGTGCTGCCACCCGGATTGGTGCCGACGCCGGGGATGGTGCCATCGGGCGCCACGAGGGACTCGCCGCCCGAGCAGGCCGCGAGCGAGAGCGACATCAACGAGGCAAGAACGAGGAGGGACTTCGACGAGGTGCGCATGCGGTACTCCTGCATAGAGTGGATGCCGGAACCCTTCCGGCGCTCTCCTGCGTTGTCGGCTCGGCTGTCTCCGAAGAGACCCGTGGCTTTGCGGACCGGCCTCACGACCGGGGTGCCCGTCCCGCGGCAGGATCGACACACGACAAAGCAATCCGCGGGCCACGAATGCGACAGTCCCGTGGCGCCGCCTTGCGACGATACGCGCAAGTCATTTTCTCATAACTGTTTGCGCGCCGTGTAGGCGCGCAACAAGCTGCAACCGGCTGCACGATTTCGTAACACGGGCGGGTGGGGTTTCGCGGAGCGATCGCAGCATTCGAGGTGCCCGACTGGCCCGTCGGCCCCGGACGGTCTAAGATCGGCCCATGACCATCTACGACTTCAGCGCCCGCGACATCGGCGGGACCGAACGCTCCCTCGCCGACTGGCGCGGCCAGGTGCTCCTGATCGTCAACGTGGCGAGCCGATGCGGCTTCACGCCGCAGTACGCCGGCCTCGAGACGCTGTACCAGCGCCACAAGGAGCGCGGCTTCGCCGTCCTCGGCTTTCCGTGCGACCAGTTCGGCCACCAGGAACCGGGCGACGAAGCCGCGATCCGCGCCTTCTGCGACCTCGAGTACGGCGTGACGTTCCCGATGTTCGCGAAGGTCGACGTGAACGGGCCGGAGGCGCACCCGCTGTTTCGCCACCTCAAGAGCGCGCAGAAGGGCATCCTGGGCTCGGAGGCGATCAAGTGGAACTTCACCAAGTTCCTGGTGGACCCGGACGGCGAGGTGCTCGCCCGCTATGCGCCGACCGTGACGCCGGAGCAGATCGAGCAGGACGTCCTCCCGCTCCTCGCCGCCCGGGCCTGACCCCGGCCTACATCTTCAGCACGACCTTCTCGCAGTGGTCGTGCTTCTTGCCGAACATCTCGTAGCCCTTCGGCGCGTCCTCGAGCGACATCCGGTGCGTGATCACGAAGCTCGGATCGATCTCGCCGTTCTCGATGCGCTCGAGCAGCGGGCGCATGTACCGGTGCACGTGGCACTGTCCCGACCGGATGGTGAGGCCGCGGTTCATGACCGAGCCCATCGGGAACTTGTCGATGAACCCGCTGTAGACGCCGACCACCGACACGGTGCCCCCGTTGCGGCACGCCGTGATCGCCTCGCGCAGCGCGAGCGGGCGGTCGCTCTCGAGCATCAGCGCCTGCTTCGCCCGGTCGTAGGCGTACATCGCCGGGTGGCCGTGCGCCTCCATGCCCACCGCGTCGATGCACGCATCCGGGCCGCGCCCGCCGGTGAGCTCGTTCAGGCGCTCGAGCACGTCCTCCTGCTCGTAGTTGATCGTCTCCCACGCCTTCGCCTTCTCCCGCGCCATGCGCAGCCGGTAGTCGAACCGGTCGATGACGATCACCCGCTCCGCCCCGAGCAGGTACGCGCTCGCGACGGCGAACTGGCCCACCGGTCCCGCGCCCCAGACCGCGATCACGTCGCCGCGCTTGATGTCGCACATCTCGGCGCCCATGTAGCCGGTCGGCAGGATGTCGGAAAGGAAGAGCGCCTGGTCGTCGTTCATCCCCTCGGGCACCTTGAGCGGCCCGACGTCGGCGAACGGCACGCGCACGTATTCCGCCTGCCCGCCCGCGAACCCGCCGAGGAGGTGCGAGTAGCCGAAGATGCCGGCGGGCGAGTGTCCCCAGAGCTTCTCCGCCATCCAGGCGTTGGGGTTCGAGTTCTCGCACGCGGCGAACAGGTCGCGCTGGCAGGCGCTGCACTCGCCGCAGGCGATGGGGAACGGCACCACCACCTTGTCGCCCACCTTGAGGGTGCGGACGCTGCGGCCCACGTCCACCACCTCGCCCATGAACTCGTGGCCGAGGACGTCGCCGCGCTCGAGCGAGGGGACGAACCCGTTGTAGAGGTGGAGGTCCGAGCCGCAGATGGCGCTCGACGTCACCCGCAGGATCGCATCGCGCGAGTTGAGGATCTTCGGGTCAGGGACGCTCTCCACCTTCATCCGGCGCTTCCCCTCCCAGCAGACGGCACGCATCAGTAGCCTCCTTCCACGTCCACGCCCACGGCGACGTCGCCGACCGGCGGCTGCGCCGGATGCATCTTCTCGTGAATGCTCGCGTCGGACCGCACCACCTCGCCCGTCTCCAGCACCTGCTTGAAGCGGCGGAGGTCGGAGGCCAGCTGCAGTTCCGGCTCCTCGCCGAACAGCTTCGCGATCGCGGCCCCGGCGCGGCCCGCCGGCGGCTCGTAGCGCAGGTCCACGTGCACCTCGGTGCCGCCGTCGGCCGGCGCGCGCAGGAAGCGCACGACGCCGCGGTTGGGCACGTCGGCCCCCGGCAGCGACCGCCACGCGATCCGCTCGCCCGAGACGTCCTCCGTCATCTCCGCGTCCCACTCCACCGAGCGTCCGGCCGGCGCCTTCGCCTTCCAGTGCGAGCGGCGCTCGCCGGTGACCTGCACCGACTCGAGGTGCTCCATGAAGCGCGGCAGGTTCTCGAAGTCGCGCCAGAAGGCGTAGACCTCCTCCGGCGCGCGGTCGATGGTGATCGAGCGCACCACATGGATCGCGCGGCCCTTCGACGGCTTCGCGCCCTCGCCCTCCTCGTCCAGGCGTTCCGCCGAGGCCTCGGACGAGAGCTGCTGGCTCGCGAGCAGGTCGAGCGCCGTGACCGCCGCCACGGCCGCCGTCGCCGCCACCAGGCGCCCGCGGCCGTTGCGCCGCGCATCGAGGTTGCGGCCCAGCAGCGCGAGATCCATCACGTCGCCGCCGACCCGGGCCCAGAGCCACGGCGTCGGCCGAGCCTGGGCGAGGATGCCGATGCCGCTGGCCAGCTCGCGGGCACCCATGGCCCGCATGGCGTACGCGGTGCGGTCGCTGGGGCGCACGCCGATGAGCCGCGCCACCCGCCGGGGCGCCACGATCTGCGCGACGCCCAGCCCCACGCTGAACCAGCCCAGCCCCTTCGCCAGCGTCTCGGGGCGCATCATGCCGCTGCGCTCGCGCGCGCGCGGGCGATAGTCGGGAGGATGCTCCCCGGCGCGAGCCCGGCCGTTGCCGGCACGGGTCTCGTTGATCATGCTCGTCATGGTCGTGTCCTCGTCGTTCGATGTGATCGCCGTGCTCCGGCGTGAGATACTGCGTCAGCGACGGGAATCCGCGGACTCACCATCGGAGCTAGGGTCATACACCGCTTTCGCGCGGGCGCGACCGCAAGCAGCGTGATGTCGCACTGCGGGCGCGGCACGCCGCACGTCGGTATGTTTGGCCTCCTCCGACCGCCATGGGCCACGCCACATGCGCCTCGCGCCGCTCCTCCTCCTGCTCGCCCTCGCCGCCTGCGCCGACGACTCGCCGGGCGGCGACGGCAGCGCACCGGAGATCCTCCTCGACCGCACCGCGCTCACCTTCAGCGCGGTGGCGGCCGGCCCGCTGCCCGCCCCCCGGACGGTGCGGGTCGACAACGGTGGCAGCGGCAACCTCGTCGGCCTGGGCACGGAGGTGAGCTACACGGCCGGCCAGCGCGGCGACTGGCTGCTGGTGGCGCTCAGCAGCGACGGCGCGCCGTCCCTGCTCGGCGCCGAGATCGCCACGACGGCGCTGCCCGCCGGCACGTACCAGGCAACGATCCGCGTCGCCTCGACCCTCGCGGGCGTCGCGCCGCGCAGCATCGCCGTCACCTACGCCGTCGACCCCACCCCGGCACTCGAGTTGGTGCCCGGCTCGGTGAGCTTCAGCGGGCCGCCGGGCAGCGGCGCGCTCTCGCAACTCGTCGAGGTGCGCAACGGCGGCGGCGGCAACGCCGAGGGCCTGCAGGCCGCGATCGAGTACGCCGAGGGCCAGCCCGCCGGCTGGCTCACCATCTTCCTCGGCGCCGCCAGCACGCCGACCGCCATCTTCCTCACAGCGCGCACGGGCGCCCTCGCGCCGGGCAGCTACACGGCGACGGTGCGCGTCACCTCGAGCAACGCCGCGAACTCTCCCGCATCCTTCACGGTCACGCTCACGGTGACGTAGCTCCCGATATCGCGTCACGCGTCCAGCGATAGCGCGGCGCAGCGCGGCGCGACGCTGCAAGCGGTGGCATGATTGTGGCTCGTACGCGCGGGAGAATCACGATGTCGGCCTCGTCGCCCGCCATCGCCTTCCCCCGCCGTCGGAGAATCACCGTGACCGCTGTCGCCACACCGCCTCCCGCACGTCGCCCGTTCCACCAGCGCCTCCGCCCCGTTTCGCATGTCGGCATGGATCTCGGCACCGCCAACACCATCGTCGCGATCCGCGGCGAAGGGGTGGTGCTCGACGAGCCCACCGTCGCCGCACTCGACGCCAACGGCACCATCACCTGCGTCGGCCTCGAGGCCAAGCGGATGCTCGGCCGCACGCCCGACCACCTGCGGGCGCTGCGCCCGATGAAGGACGGGGTCATCGCCGACTTCCTCGTGGCCGAGCAGATGATCCGCCAGTTCCTCACCATCGCGCTGAGCCGGGGGCTCTTCCGCGTACGGCCCACGGTCGTGATCGCGGTGCCGTCGTGCATCACCGAGGTGGAGCGCCGCGCCGTGCGCGACGCCGCCGAGTCGGCCGGGGTCACCCGGCTCCGCATGGTGCCCGAGCCGCTCGCGGCGGCGATCGGCGCCGGCCTCCCCGTGGACGCGCCGACCGGCAGCATGGTCGTGGACCTCGGCGGCGGGACAACCGACGTCGCGATCATCGCCCTCTCGGGCATCGTCTGCGACACCTCGATCCGCGTCGGCGGCGACGAGCTCGACACGGCCATCGTCCACTTCATGCGCCGGCAGCACAACCTGCTCATCGGCGAGACCACCGCGGAGACGCTCAAGATCCGCCTGGGCTCGGTGGTCACCCATCAGGGCGAGGCGACGATGCACGTGAAGGGTCGCGACCTCGTGAGCGGGCTGCCGCGCACGACGATCGTGGAGGCTGCGGCAATTCGCGATGCCATTCGCGAACCGCTTGAGTCGGTGGTGAACGCCGTGCGGCGCGCGCTGGAGCAGGTGCCGCCCGAACTCGGCAGCGACCTCATCGAGCACGGCCTCACGCTCACCGGCGGCGGCGCGATGCTGCGCGGCCTCGACCAGCTGCTGCAGATGGAGACGGGCCTCCCGGTGCACGTGGCGCCCGACCCGCTGCGCGTCGTCGCGCTCGGCGTCGAGCGGATCCTCGAGGACATCGAGCGCTACGAGTCGATCCTCACGCCCTGAGTGCTGCCGCCACCGGGGTGATGGCCCGTCGCCATCGCCCCGGCGATATTCAGACGATGCCCGCCCGTCCCCGCCGCATCGTCCTCACCACCCTCGGCTCCTACGGCGACATCAATCCCTTCGTCGGCCTCGCGCTCGCGCTGCGGGCGCGTGGCCACGCGCCGGTGATCGCCACGAGCGAGTGCTATCGCGCGTATATCGAGCGCACCGGCGTCGCCTTTCACCCGGTGCGGCCCGATGCCGACCCGAACGACCGCGCGCTCATCGCGAAGATCATGGAGCCGCGTGCCGGCACCGATTTCCTGCTGCGACAGGTCATCCTGCCGGCGCTCCGCCACAGCTACGACGACCTCGCCGCGGCGATGACCGGCGCCGACCTGCTCGTCACCCACCCGATCACCTTCGCGGGCCCGCTCGTGGCGGAGCGCACGGGGGTGCCGTGGGCGTCGGCGGTGCTCGCACCGATCTCCTTCTTCTCAGAGCACGACCTGCCGGTCTTCCCGCCGGCGCCGTGGATGAAGCGCCTCGAGCGCATCCCGGGCGGTGCCCGCGTGCTCATCGACATCGTGCGCGTGATCACGCGGCGCTGGATGGACCCGGTGCGGACGCTTCGCGCGGAGCTCGGACTGCCCGACCGTGGCGACCCCCTCTACGAAGGCCAGCACTCGCCCCACCTCGTCCTCGCGCTGTACTCCCGTCTCCTCGGCGCGCCGCAGCGCGACTGGCCGCCGCACGTGCGGATCACCGGCCCCATCCTCTACAACGGCCCCGCGGCTGATGCGCTCCCGGCCGAGCTCGAGGGGTTCCTGCAGGCGGGCCCGCCGCCCGTCGTGTTCACCCTCGGATCCTCGGCGGTGTCGGCGGCGGGGAAGTTCTACGAGCACAGCGCCGCGGCGGCGCGCGCCCTCGGGGCGCGCGCGGTGCTGCTGGCCGGCGCGCACGAGGACAACCGGCCCACGCGGCACGTCGGGAACGACATCCTCGTTCTCGATCACGCGCCCCACGCGGCGCTGTTCCCGCGCGCGGCCATCACGGTGCACCAGGGCGGCGTCGGCACGCTGCAGCAGGCCCTGCGCGCCGGCGTGCCGATGCTCGTGACGCCGTTCGCGCATGACCAGCCCGACAATGCGCACCGCGCCGCCCGCCTGGGCGTGGCGCGCGTCCTGGCGCCGAGTCGGTACACGGCCCGACGTGCCGCCAGTGAGCTGGGACGCCTGATGGCGGACGCGGCATACGCCGCGCGGGCGAGGGAGGTCGGGCTGCTCGTGGCCGCCGAGGATGGCGCGACGACGGCGTGCGACGCGATCGAGGGGCTGCTTGACGGAGCCGGCCCCCGGCCCGGGCCGGCCTGAGCCGCGGCCGGCGTCCTTCTGGACAGCGCGGACGCGCCGGGCTTACTTGTCTCCCGGCCGCCCCCGACCCATCCCCGGAGCCCGCATGCCCGCTGTCGCCCAGCCCAGGATCGACCGCCGTCGCGGCCTGCGCGTCGCCTTT
The DNA here is from genome assembly GCA_036276435.1 of Gemmatimonadales bacterium. Lineage (GTDB taxonomy): Bacteria > Gemmatimonadota > Gemmatimonadetes > Gemmatimonadales > GWC2-71-9 > JAGGAG01. Next base: position 4,714 of record DASUOW010000079.1, on the reverse strand, counting down.
CCCTCCACGACCAGCCGGCCCACCGTAACGCTTGGCCCCGAGACGTGGGAAGTGGTGGACCTCTCCCCGACGGGGCTCCGGCTCCGCTACCACAGCGTGACCCGGCCGGTGACCGATCACCGCGTGCAGGGCATGGTCCACGCGAGCAACGGCGACGGCGCGCCGATCGACGGGCGCATCGCGTGGGTCACTCCGATCGAGGTCGGCCTCGAGCTCGACCGGCAAGGGCTGCCGATCGGGTTCGTGATGAAGCTCGTGGCGCAGGAGCGCGATCGGCTCGAGGCGTAGCGCGCAACTTCCTGCACGATCTGGGGTAGCATTGCGGGAGCGTCCGCCGCGATCGCAGCACGACATCCGCGATCCGCCCTCCTGCGAACCCCACGATATCCCCGAGACCGCACGATGCCCCGCAGGCTCCAGCCCGGCGCCCTCGCCGCGTTCGTCTTCCTCTTTGGCCTCTTGGCCTGTTCCGACCAGAGTGCCACGGCTCCTCCGCTCGGCAACGACGCCACCGCCGACGCCACCGATCCCACCCTCGACACCCTCGTTCCCATCGTCCGACAACTGGCCGCGTCACACGGCGTGACGGCCATCGAGCGTCCCGCGGCACCGCGGGTGCCGCTGGTGCGTCTCGGCCAGGTGCTCGCGTTCGACAAGCTCCTGAGCGGCAATCGCGACGTCGCGTGCATGACGTGCCACCTTCCCGACTTCGCCACCGGCGACGGGCGGAGCCTGTCCGTCGGCCAGGGCGGCAGCGGGCTCGGGCCCGCGCGCACGCACGCGCAGGGACACTTCATCGGCCGCAACGCGCCGCCGCTGTTCAACCTGTCGCAGATGACGAGCTTCTTCTGGGACGGCCGCGTGTCGCGCGGCAGCGACGGCGTGCTGCACATGCCGGCGGGCACCGAGCTCACGGCGGCGCAGGCGGCGATGCTCGAGTTCGGCGCGCTGTCGGCGCAGGGACTCATCCCCCTCCTGTCCCGCTCCGAGATGCGGGGCGATTCGGGCAACGAGCTCGCCGACATCCCCGATGACCGCCCCGCCGAGGTGTGGGAGGCCATCATGCGCCGCATCCGCGGCGTGCCGGCGTACCGGGGCCTGTTCGAGGCGGCCTACCCGGGCCAGCGCTACGAGGACATGACCCTCGTGCACGCGAGCAACGCGATCGCGGCGTTCTTCGTCGCGCGGCTCACCTTCACCGACTCGCCGTGGGACCGCTTCCTCCGGGGCGACGACCGGGCCCTCACGCCTCCCGAGTTGCGCGGGGCGCGCAGCTTCCTCGCGTTCAGCTGCGTGAAGTGCCACAGCGGCCCGGCGCTGAGCGACAACGGCTTCCACAACGCGCTGGTGCCGCAGTTCGGGCCCGGCGCCGGCCATGGGCCCGACGGGCGCGACGACTTCGGCCGCATGGGCGTGACGGGCAACGCGGCCGAGCGCTATGCCTTCCGGACGCCGCCGCTGCGGAACGTGGAGCTCACCGGGCCCTATGGGCACGACGGCGCCATCATGGACCTGCGCGAATTCGTCGCTCACTACAGCGAGATCGACGCGAAGCTCCGCAGCTTCGACCCAGGCACGCTCGAGCCGCTGCTGCAGGGCACCGTGCTGCCGACCACCGACGCCATCCTCGCCACGCGGGATCCGCTGCTGGGCCGGACCAGGCTCTCCGAAACGAGCATGGACGAGACGACGGCCTTCCTGAAGGCGCTGACCGACCCGGCCGCGCGCGAGCTGCGCAAGCTGCGTCCGACGCAGGTACCGAGCGGGTTGCCGGTGGACTGACGCGGAGGGAGCCTCCGGCCGGTCGCGGCTGTAAGCTTCGACCGGCCGCCGACCGGCGGCCCCTCGACATCCACCGGAGCCGTTCATGATCCGCCGCCATCGCGCCGTCCTCCTCGCCATCGTCGCACTCGCGTCGCCCGGCCTTGCGCGGGCGCAGACCGCCGGCGGGCTCGACCTGAGCGCGATGGACCGCTCGGTAGCCCCCGGCGACGACTTCTACCGCTACGCGAACGGCACCTGGCTCCGCACGTTCGAGATTCCGGCGGACCGGAGCGGTTATGGCGCGTTCAACATCGCGGCGGACCGCGCGGACAGGCAGCTCACGGCGCTCGTCGAAGGCGCGGCGGCCGCCGACGCCCCGGCCGGCTCCGACCTCCGCCGCATCGGCGACTACTACCGGAGCTACGTCGACACGGCCGCGATCGAAGCGGCCGGGCTGGCGCCGCTGGCGCCGGCGCTCGCGCGCATCGAGGCCATCGGCGACCGCACGGCCCTCGCGCGCCACCTTGGCGCCGCGCTCCGCGCGGACGTGGACGTGCTCAACCGCGGCGATCTCCACACCGACAACCTCTTCGGCCTGTGGATCGAGGAGAACTTCGACGACCCGACGCGCTACGTGCCGATCCTGCTCCAGGGCGGCCTCACCCTGCCCGACCGCGCGTACTACGTCGACACCAGCGCGTCGATGGCGGCGATCCGGGACAAGTACCGGGCGCACGTCGCGGCGATGCTCACCCTCGCGAAGGTCGCCGACGCCCAGGCGAAGGCCGACGCCGTACTGCAGCTCGAGACCCGCATCGCGCAGGCGCACTGGATCCGCGAGGACTCATGGGAGCCCGGCAAGGGCAACAATCACTGGGCGCGCGCCGAGCTCGCGACGAAGGCGCCGGGTCTCGACTGGGATGCCTACCTGAAGGCCGCCGGCCTGGACGGCGCGCCGGAATTCGTGGCGTGGCAGGCGAGCGCGATCACGGGCCTCGCGGCGCTCGTGGCGAGCGAGCCCCTCGACGCGTGGAAGGCCCTGCTGACATATCACGCCATCGAACGCCGCGCCGCCGTGCTGCCGCAGGCGTTCGACAAGGCGTCGTTCGCCTTCTTCGGCACGACGCTGAGCGGGGCGCCGATGCAGCGGGCACGCGCGAAGCGCGCGGTGGCGGCCACCAGCAATGCGCTGGGCTTCGCGGTGGGCAGGCTGTACGTGGCGAAGTACTTCCCGGCGAGCGAGAAGGCCCGCGCCGAGAAGATGGTGGCGGACATCCTCACGGCGTTCGACACGCGCATCGACGGCCTTGACTGGATGGCGCCCGCCACGAAGCGCGAGGCGAAGGCGAAGCTCAAGACGATCAGGGTGAGCGTGGGCTATCCCGACAAGTGGCCCAGCTATGCCGGGCTCGAGATCGTGCCGGGCGACGCCTACGGCAACGCCGAGCGCGTGGAGCTGTTCGAGTACCGGGAGGCGCTGGCGAAGCTGGGCCAGCCCGTGGACCGCGACGAGTGGGTGATGGTGCCCCAGCTGGTGAACGCCGTGAACCTGCCGGCGCGGAACGCGATGAACTTCCCCGCGGCCATCCTCCAGCCGCCCTTCTTCGACCCCACGCGGCCCACGCCGATGGACTACGGCGCCATCGGTGCCGTGATCGGCCACGAGATCAGCCACAGCTTCGACAACCTCGGCGCGCAGTTCGACGCGCAGGGCCGGCTGCGCAACTGGTGGACGCCCGAAGACCTGGCACACTTCAACGCGGCGGCGGATCGCCTGGTGCAGCAGTACGACGCCTACAAGCCGTTCCCGGACCTCGCGGTGAACGGACGGCTCACGCTGGCGGAGAACATCGCCGACCTGGCGGGACTCACCGCGGCGTACGACGCCTATCGCCTGTCGTTCGGCGGGAAGCAGGCGCCGACGGTGGGGGGACTCACCGGCGATCAGCAATTCTTCCTGAGCTTCGCGCAGGCGTGGCGGGGGAAGCTGCGCGATGCGGCGCTTCGTGGCCGGATCCTCACCGACGGGCACGCCCCGGGGCAGTACCGCGCGCTCACGGTGCGCAACATCGACGCGTGGTATCGCGCCTTCGGGGTGAAGCCGAGTCAGGCGCTGCATCTCGCGCCGCAGGATCGCGTGCAGATGTGGTAGTATCGCGACGCGACCGACCGGTGGCTGGCGCCGGTCGGGCGCGTTGTTCGTATCGATTCCCCTCCGGCCGGGTAATACCTACTACATCACTCTGCATTCTCCTCGCTGCCGTTGTCGGAGGTTCCTTGGTTCATCGTATCGTCCCGCCGTTCGCGGGCATGCTTGCCGTGCTTTCCCTCTCGTTCGCCCCGTCGCTGACTGCCCAGGAGCAGGCCTCGACCGCGCCGGAGCCGGCCGCCGCGACGGCCCGGGAGTCCTATCCCCCGACCCTCACCGCGCCGGCGGCTTCGCTCGACACCTTCCTCGTGCTCGTGCCCGTCCGGCCCGCGAGCGTCATCACCGACGATATCGCGGAGTTCCGCACGCTGCAGCAGCGCGCGAGGGACGAGGGCGCGCGGGCGGAAGTGCTGCAGCAGCGGGTGGAGGAGCGGATGCGCCTCGTGAAGGCGGGGAAGGACAACTACGACGCGCGTGCCGGTGCCGCGAAGAAGCTCGACGACGCGCCGACCGAGCAGGCCGCCACGGCCGGCAAGAAGGCCGCGGAAGTGCGCGTGAAGCACCTGGAGCAGCGGCGCGAACTGCGCGCCGCCGAGATCGACATGGCCGAGGCGCACGAGCGGGCGGCGGGTGCGGTCGTGCAGTCGCTGCAGAAGGAGCTGGCGCTGGAGCAGCGTCGCGCGGCGGCGGCCACCGGGGCCGAATCGGGGGCGGTCGACGTCGCGCAGGGCGAGACGGCCATCGCCGCGCTGGAGCTGCAGGTGCTCGAGGCCCAGCGCGAGGCGGTGCGGCAGCGCGAGG
>DASUOW010000078.1:0-29572 GCA_036276435.1 Gemmatimonadales bacterium | reverse complement strand
GACCGCCAACACGCCCGCCGACGTGCTGCCCGCGCTCGACCGCCTCTCGAAGGGGCTGCGGGAGCGCATCGGCGAGTCGCTCAAGGGGCTGCGCAACACCGAGAAGCTCGAGCAGGTCAGCACCGGCTCGCTGGAGGCGCTGCGCCATTTCACCGAGGGCACGCGCCTGGCGGACGTGGGCCGCTACGATGACGCGGTGGCCCCGCTGCGCCGCGCGGTGGCGGTGGACAGCACCTTCGCGATGGCGTGGCGGAAGCTGGCCGTGGTGCTGGGCAACGCCCGGCTGCCGGCGGCCGAGCGCGTGGCCGCCGCCACCAAGGCGTACGAGTACCGGGCCCGGCTGCCGGAGATCGAGCGCCATCTCGCCGTGGCGTTCTATCACTACGCCGTGGACCACGACCCGGACCAGGTCGTCGCGGCCTACCGCGCGGTGCTGCAGCTCGATCCCGGCAACGACGCGGCACTCAACAACCTCGCCATCGAGCTCGGCCGGGAGAACAAGCACGACGAGGCCGCGGAACTCATCGAACGCGCGCTGGCCCAGGGCAGCTCGGCCTCCTTCTACACCGTCCTCGTCAACACGCGCCTCGACCAGGGCCGTCCGGCCGAAGCACTGGCCGTGCTCGACCGGATGCGACGCGACCTGCCCGAGGCCCCCGAGGAGCCGCTGCTGCGCGCCGGGGTCCTCGCTCGGATGGGGCAGTACGACAGTGCGGAAGCGGGATTCCGGTCCATCCTCGACGGCAAGTCCACGCCGACCACGGCCCAGGCCTCGTCAGCCTACCTCACCCATCTTGGCCTGATCCGGGGCCGGCTCGACGTGGCAGTGCGCGAGAGCGAGCGGTTCGTGGAGATCAGCCGGAGCCGGCAGATCGAGGCCGGCCCTCTCCAGGTCGCCATTGGACGGTCGATCACGCAGTCGCTGATCGAGCGCGACACGGCGGCGGCTCGTCGGACGCTCGCCGCCGCCCTGGCGCGCACGCCCCTGGACAGTCTCGACCCGCTGGAGCGTCCGTACGGCCGCCTCGTCGAGGCGTACGCGCGCATCGGCGACGTGGCGCGCGCGAAGCAGCTGCTGGCGGAGTATCAGCGGGTGACCCCGGAGGTCCTGCAACACGACTCGACGCCCGCGCGCTGGATGCGGACGAACATCGCGCTGGGGGAGCAGCGCCCTCGCGACGCCATCACGACGATTCGCGCGATCCGGGAGTCCGAGGGTTGCACGCGCTGCGGCCGCTATCTCGAAGGCCTCGCGTGGGAGGCACTCGCGCAACCGGACTCGGCCGCCACCGCCTACGAAGCCTCACTTGGCGATGAAGGCGGGACCGCGGCCTTCTTCGGTGACGCGTTCGCCCGTCCGCAGGTGCACCGCCAGCTTGGCGCGCTGTACGAGGCACGCGGTGATCGCACGAAGGCCGTGGAGCAATACACCGCCTTCCTCGACCTCTGGCGCGACGCGGACCCCGTGCTGCAGCCGCAGGTGCGCGAGGTGAAGGAGCGGCTGTCACGGCTGGTGGGGGAGGGCGAGCGGTAGGCGCAGGTCCGTCGAGGGAGTCGCGCTGCACAGCGGCACGGACGCCACCACGCGCGCCGTGCCGTCTTCATCTTCCGCCCCGTAACCGTTGCAGTTGCGTGCCCCTTCATGAAGCCGGGATGATGCCCCGTTTCGGCACGCCCGATGCGCCTCTCCAGGTCGCCACTGCTCCATCCGAAAGGGCACCCCGGCCGACAGGCCGGTCCGCAAAGCCACGGGTCTCGTTCCACCGCCGGACGAGACGGCCGGACTGCCGAAGATGGTGGGCGCGCGGGGCCTCACGCCCGCGCAAACCCCATTCGGCGGGAGGTGCCACCCATGTCGAGACTCACATGTGCGACGATCGTCCTCGCGGTGCTGCTGGCCGCCTGCGGCGACGACCGCACCACGTCGCCCTCCGGGACGACGTCGGTCGGCGGGCGCATGGACGTCAACACGGGCTCGATCTACACCCGCAACGACGTCTGCGGCCCGGAGGTGAACGAGAACCACTACGATCTCGGTGATCCGGTGTTCATCAACGGCAAGGCGTTCGATGATGGCACGCACGCCTGGTCCATCACCGGCAACCCGGGCGGCGCCAGCGCCGACCCGGACATCGCGGTGGCGAGCGGGTCCATCACCATCGTGAACGGCCTCATCACGGCACTCACCGGGGAGGTGAACGACGAGGGGCCCATCGTGAACGGCCCCGACGGCGACTTCTGCTTCAGGGCCTACATCATCCAGCCCGACGACGGCGGCGAATACCAGGTGAAGCTCGGCACCAAGGGCGACAACTACCGCGTCCAGGGCGACATCAACCTCTCCGTCACCAAGACGGCGAGCACGAAGCTCACCCGCACGTGGATCTGGGATCTCGACAAGACGGCGGACCAGACGAGCCTCACCCTCTCGACCGGCCAGCAGTTCCTCGTCAACTACACGCTGAAGGCGAGCTGGGCGTCGGCGGAGAGCAAGTGGACGGTGTTCGGCAACATCACCGTCACCAACGACGGCACGGGCAAGAAGGCCACGCAGGTGACGCAGGTGGTGGATACGGCGTCCATCGGCGGCGTGAAGTATCCCATCGACGCGGCGTGCTACCTCACGCCGGCGATGGACGGTGATGCGGTGACGTTCCCGTACGGCCTGCCGGCCGACGGCGTGCTGTACTGCAAGTACTCGTACGAGTTCACCTCCGACCCCGGCGACGGCCTGGGCACGAACGTCGCCACGAGCGAGGCGAGCGTCCGCATCGCCGGCGGCGGCCCGCCGACCGACGTGCTGTCCCAGTTCTCCAGCGACCCGGTGTCGTTCACGTTCAGCGAGGCCTCGACCACCCCGCCGGCGCCGGCCGTCACCGAGATCGACAAGTGCATCGACGTGACCGACGCCTTCAACGGCGGCAACGCCGAGGCGAAGGTGACGAACTTCTGCGCCACGAGCAACGCGAGCAGCGGCTACGTCACCCTCACCGGTGGCACCTACTCGCGCTACATCGGTCCGTACACGGCCTGCGGTGACTACACCGTGCCGAACACGGCGACGTTGACCACGAAGACCACGAGCACCACCGACACCGACACGTGGACCGTCAACGTGAACGTGCCGTGCACCGGGTGCACCCTTACCCAGGGCTACTGGAAGACGCACTCCGACCAGGGCCCGGCGCCGTACGACGACGCGTGGAAGAACCTGGGGGCGCTCGAGGAGGAGACGCTGTTCTTCAACAGCAACATGACGTGGCTCGCGGTGTTCCGCACGCCGCCGCGCGGCAACGCCTTCTACAACCTGGCGCACCAGTACATGGCGGCGAGGCTCAACATCCTGAACGGCGCCGGCAGCACGACGGCCGTGAACGCGGCCATCGCCGGAGCCGAGGCGCTCTTCTCGGCCCAGGGTCCCGGTGACACCACGCTCTCGCCCGCGGAACGCGCGCAGGCGCTGGGCTGGGCCACCACGCTCGACAACTACAACAACGGGCTCATCGGCCCGGGCCACTGCAGCGAGTAATCGCAGGTCCTACCGCTCGACCCTGTGCCCGCCCACCGCTCCGGTGGGCGGGCACAGGGCGCTTGGGGACCACCCCTCCCCTCGTGCGGCGAGCGGGCTATTCTTGGGCGGCCGCTCGGCGTCACCGGCGGAGAGCCCCGCGGGACGCGACCCCGCGACACGAGCCGAACTTGCACCGGAGAAACGACTTATGAGTTCCTTCACCCAGATCACGGACCTGCTGGGGGCCGACGCCAAGTCGCTGCTCGACCACAAGTCCACCGGCATCCCGAAGGAGCAGCTGCACCTTCCCGGGCCCGACTGGGTTGATCGGATCCACGTGCACTCCGACCGGCCCACGCCGGTGCTCAGGAGCCTGCAGGCGCTGTTCGGCACGGGCCGGCTCGCCGGCACGGGCTATCTCTCGATCCTCCCCGTGGACCAGGGCATCGAGCACTCGGCGGGCGCGTCGTTCGCGAAGAACCCGATGTACTTCGATCCCGAGAACATCGTGAAGCTCGCCCTCGAGGGCGGCTGCAACGCGGTGGCCTCCACCTACGGCGTGCTGGGCACCGTCGCGCGGAAGTACGCGCACCGGATCCCCTTCATGCTCAAGGTGAACCACAACGAGTTCCTGACGTACCCGAACAAGTTCGACCAGATCATGTTCGCCTCCATCGAGCAGGCGCGGGACATGGGCTGCGTCGCCGTGGGGGCCACGATCTACTTCGGGTCGGAGGAGTCGGGGCGGCAGATCGTCGAGGTGAGCCAGGCGTTCGAGATCGCGCACTCGATGGGGATGGCGACGGTGCTGTGGTGCTACCTGCGCAACAGCGCCTTCAAGAAGGACAAGGACTACCACCTCTCCGCCGACCTCTCCGGCCAGGCCAACCACCTCGGCGTCACCATCGAGGCGGACATCATCAAGCAGAAGCTGCCGGAGAACAACGGCGGCTACAACGCGCTGTCATCGAAGGAGAACCCCTACGGCAAGATCGACAAGCGCGTCTACGAGCAGCTCACCACCGACCACCCGATCGACTTGACGCGCTACCAGCTCGCCAACTGCTACATGGGCCGCGCCGGCCTCATCAACTCCGGCGGCGCCAGCGGCGAGAACGACTTCGTCGAGGCGGTGAAGACGGCGGTGATCAACAAGCGCGCGGGCGGCATGGGCCTCATCAGCGGCCGCAAGGCGTTCCAGCGGCCGATGGCGGAGGGGATCAAGCTGCTCAACCAGATCCAGGACGTGTACCTGGCGAAGGAGATCACGGTCGCATGAGTCGGGGGCGTCACTCGCTCAACGTGCCCCCGTGACCGACTACCTCTTCCAGGCCACCAGCGCGGCGGAAGCCGTCTCGTGCGTCCGCAGCGGCATGCGCGTCTTCCTGCACGGCGCCGCCGCCACGCCGACGCCGCTCATCGAGGCGCTCTGCGCGCGCACCGACCTCGAGGACGTGTGGCTGTACCATCTCCACACCGAGGGCCCGGCGCCGTTCGCGGCGCCGGAGATGCGCGGCCGCTTCCACTCGGTGTCGCTCTTCACCGGGCCCGCGCTGCGGAAGCCCGTCGAGGAAGGCCGCGCCGACTTCGTGCCGGTGTTCCTCTCCGACATCCCCGCGCTCTTCACCTCCCGCGCCATCCCGCTCGACGTCGCCTTCCTGCAGCTCTCGGTGCCCGACCGCCGCGGGCTCTGCACCCTCGGCACCTCCTGCGACGCGGCGAAGGCCGCCGCCGACTCGGCCCTGATGGTCGTCGCCGAGGTCAACGACCGGATGCCGCGCACCCACGGCAACAACGTCGTCTCGCTCGACCGCGTGACGGCGTTCACCCACACCGACCGGCCGCTGCACGAGCACGCCCACGTCACCGAGTCGGAGATCGAGGGCCGCATCGGCGAGCAGGTCGCGGCGCTGGTCGAGGACGGCTCGACGCTGCAGATGGGGATCGGGGGCATTCCCGATGCCGCGCTCTCGCGGCTGTTCGACAAGCGCGACCTGGGCGTGCACACGGAGATGTTCTCCGACCGCCTCGTGGACCTGGTGGAGGCGGGCGTCGTCACGAACCGCCACAAGCGGGTGAGCGAGGGCCGGATCGTGACGTCGTTCGTCACCGGCTCGCGGCGGCTCTTCGACTTCGTGGACGACAACCCGCTCGTGGCGTTCCATCCCTGCGACCGCACCAACGACACGGCCGTGATCCGCGACAACCCGAAGGTGGTGGCGATCAACTCGGCGCTGCAGGTGGACCTGACGGGGCAGGTGTGCGCCGACTCGATCGGGCACCGGATCTACTCCGGCATCGGCGGGCAGATGGACTTCATCCGTGGCGCGGCGCTCTCGGCCGGCGGGAAGCCGATCATCGCGCTGCCGTCGACGGCGGCGGGCGGCACGCTGTCGCGCATCGTCGCGGAGCTCAATCCCGGCGCCGGCGTGGTGACGACGCGCGGCCACGTGCACTGGGTGGTGACGGAGTATGGCGCCGTGAACCTGCACGGCCGCTCGCTCAGGGAGCGCGGGGAGCTGCTGGTGTCGATCGCGCACCCCGACTTCCGCGCCGAGCTGCGCCGGGACCTGCAGCGGATCAGGAACTGCTAGCGGAACATCCTCGGGCGCGCGAACCAGTGCAGCAGGCCGCCCTCCGACAGCGCGCCCTTCAGCTCCACCATCGCACAGCCTCCCTTCCGGAAGGCGAAGCGTTCCGGCGAGCGCGCATCGACCAGGTGGGCCAGGAGTCCCGAGAGATGCGGCTCGTGGCCGACGATGGCCACGAGCTGCTCCGCCCGGTACGAGGCGAGCCGCGTCTCGAGCCCCGCGAAGTCGCCCGTGGCGAGCGCCTCCTCGGGCTCGGGCGCGATGTCCTTCCAGGCGCCGGCGAGCAGCTCGGCCGTCTGCCGCGCGCGCAGGTGCGGGCTCGTCAGGAGCGCGTCGGGGCGCCGCACCAGCTTCGCGATGCCGCGCGCGACGCGGCGGAACTTCCTCCGGCCGTCGTCGGTGAGGGGCCGGTCATGGTCCTCGACGCCGGACGTGCCGTGCGGGACGGCGATGGCATGGCGAACGATGAGCAGGTGCATGGTCTCGGTCCGTGACGGGACGCCCTGGGGATGTGCCTACCCGCGTGGACGGCGTAATATACGCCCGGAACGCGGTACCCTGACTTCCTCGCTGGAGATCCGTTGACCCATCTCGCGGGTGGTGCGGGCACGCCGGCCGGCCATCACTGGTCGCCGCCGATGAAGCTGCTGGTGGCGGGCGCGTGCCTCGTCGTGATGATCGCCGGCGTGCGCGCGGTGGCGCCGGTGCTCAACAACGTCCTGATGGCGCTGCTGCTGGCGCAGGTCATGGCGCCGATCACGCGGCTGCTGGTGCTGCGCGGCCTCAGGCCGCCGCTCGCGGTGGCGCTCACCGTGTCGTCGGTGCTCGTGTTCCTGGTGACGGTGAGCGTGACGCTCGGTCGCTCGCTCGCTGGGCTCACCCGCGACCTGCCCACTTACGCCGCGGGCCTCGATGCGCTGCGCACGCGCGCCCTGCAGCAGCTCACCGACTGGGGCGTCAACCTCACGGGGCTCGACGTCACCGACTTCCTGAGCCCGGGCCGCGCGGTGGGGTTCGCGACGGGCGTGCTGTCGTGGGTGGCCGGCGCGTTCGGCGACAGCTTCCTCGTGTTCTTCCTCGCCACGATCATGCTGGCGCACTTCGCGCAGATGCACCGCGTCCAGAACGAGGGCGCCGTCGTCCCGGAGTCGTTCATCTCCCGGCTCGACGCCGTCACCGTCGACGTGCGGCCCTACCTCCAGATCACCGCGACGACCGGCCTCGCCTTTTCCGTCGTCATCACGATCGTGCTCGAGATCCTCCGCGTCCCGTACGCGGTGGTGTGGGGCGTGCTGTCGTTCTTCCTCAACTTCGTGCCGCAGGTCGGCATCATCCTGTCATGGGTGCCGCCCGCGGTGCTGGCCATGGTCACGCACGGCTGGTCGCGGGCCGTGATGGTGATCGTGGCCTACACCGTGATCAACTTCGTCATCGACAACGTCATCAAGCCCCGATTCATGGCGACGGGCCTCAACATCAGCTTCCTCGCGATCATGCTGTCGCTGCTGTTCTGGGGCTGGGTGCTGGGGCCGGCCGGTGCTATTCTGTCCGTGCCGCTGACGCTGGCGGTCCGGCGCTTCGCGCAGCAATTCGATGCCAACGGCGCATCGCTGCCCGTGCCGCTGGTCTGATTCCCACGCCCTGGAGAGTTCGATGCGCGTCCTGATCCTCGCGTCCGCCCTGATGACCGTGTCCCTTGCCGTTCCCCTCGCGGCGCAGCAGCCGGCCTCGGTGCAGGAGGAGATCAAGCTCACCCGCGCCGGCATCCAGAAGGACCGGCAGGCGATCGTGAAGGCGGCGCTGCCGCTCGACAACGCCGAGGCGGCCAAGTTCTGGCCCATCTACGCGGAGTACAAGGCGGAGCAGGAGAAGATCGGCGACCGCGCCTGGAAGGCCCTCACCAGCTTCGGCGAGAACTACGACAAGCTCGGCGACGAGACCTCGAAGGCCGTCCTCGACGACTGGCTCGGCGCGCGCGAGTCGCAGGCGAAGCTGGCGAAGAAGTGGCGCGGCAAGTTCTCCAAGGCCATCGGCGAGAAGAAGACCCTGCGCTTCTACCAGATCGAGGGCAAGCTCGACCAGATCATCCAGGGCGAGATCCTGCAGGCGATTCCGCTCGCGCGCTAGGCGCGGCGAGGTGGGCGAGAGGGGGGCGGATCCACGGATCCGCCCCCCTCTCTTGCGTCGGCGGGTGTCCCGCGTCGCGATACCCGCTCCGTACACCTCCTCTATTGCGCGGCCCGATCCCCGACGAGTACATTCGCAATGTAAAGCAATTGAAAACCATTCTCATTCAGGTTTCCATGCGACTTCGCCTCGTCGGTGGCAGTGCCGCGGTGTCCCTCACCCTGCTCGTCACGTTCGCCGCGCCCGCCCTGGCCCAGGGCCGCGATTCCACCGCCGCCGCCCGTCGCGACACGCTCACGCTTCCGGATATCCAGGTCATCGGCGCCCCCGACCGCCTCGCCACCACGCCCGGCTCCGGCCAGGTGCTCGAGCGCGCCACGCTGGAGAACGCCCGTGTCTTCACCGCCGGCGAGGCGCTCAGGAAGGTGCCCGGCGTGAACGTGCGGGACGAGGAGGGCTTCGGCCTCCGGCCGAACATCGGCATCCGCGGCCTCAACCCGACGCGCTCCACCAAGGTGCTGCTGCTCGAGGACGGCATTCCCTTCGTCATCGCGCCCTACGGCGACAATGCGACCTACTACCATCCGCCCATCGACCGCTTCGACCGCATCGAGGTGCTGAAGGGCTCGGGCCAGGTGCTGTTCGGGCCGCAGACCATCGGCGGCGTCATCAACTACATCACGCCGCCCATCCCCGCGCGTCCCGCCGCGGCGCTCGGCGTCTCCGCCGGCAACCGCGACTTCCTCGAGGTGCGTGGTGCCGGCGGCACCACCGTCGGCGCGCTGGGCGTCTACGCCGACGTGCTCCGCAAGCAGGGCGACGGGGCGCGCGACAACGTCGGCTCCCGGCTGACCGACGCCAACGTGAAGCTCCGCCTCGCCGCCGGCTCGCGGCACCTCCTCACGGCCAAGGTGGACTGGTTCCAGGAGCGCTCCCGGGTGACGTATTCGGGCCTCACGGAGTCGGAGTGGGCCGCGGCGCCCTACGGCAATCCGTTCGTGAACGACTCCATGCGGCTCGACCGCGTGGCCGGCAGCCTCGCCCACCACTTCATGATGAGCGGCGTGAGCTCCATCACCACCACGGCGTACGCCTACACGGTGAGCCGCGACTGGTGGCGCCAGTCGAGCAACTCCTCGCAGCGCCCCAACGACGCCAGCGATCCGGCATGCGGCGGCCTCGCCAACCTGCTCACCACCTGCGGCAACGAGGGCCGGCTCCGCGACTACGACGTGTACGGCATCGAGCCGCGCTTCACCCTCGATCATGCGGCGTTCGGCGCCACCGCGCACCTCGATGCCGGCGTGCGCGCGCACTTCGAGCGGCAGGACCGCGTGCAGCTCAATGCCAGCACGCCCAACGGCCGCGAAGCCGGCCCGGCCGACGACCCGAACAGCGGCGTGAAGGAGCGCAACCTCCGCCGCACCGACGCGCTCGCGCTCTTCGTGCAGGAGCGCGTGGCGCTCGGCCGGTTCACCGTGTCGCCGGGCCTGCGCCTGGAGCAGGTCTGGTACGAGCGCGTGAACGAGCTCGGCGCCGAGCCCGTCGAGGGGACCACCTCGCTCACCCAGCTCATCCCGGGCCTCGGCGCCACGTACGACCTCGGCGCGCGCGCCACGCTCTTCGCCGGCGTGCACCGCGGCTTCGCGCCGCCGCGCCCGGAGGACGTGATCGACAACAGCGGCGGCGTGGTGGATCTCGACGCCGAGCTGAGCTGGAACTGGGAACTGGGGGTGCGGTCGACGCCGATCGACGGCCTGCGTCTCGACGCCACCGTCTTCCGCATGGACTTCGAGAACCAGATCGTGCCCGCCAGCGTCGCCGGCGGTTCGGGGGCCACCCTCACCAGCGCGGGCGAGACGCTGCACCAGGGCCTCGAGCTGCTCGCGCGGCTCGACCTGGGCACCCTCACGCGCTCGGCGAACAACCTCTTCCTGGAGGCCGCGTTCACCTGGCTGCCGACGGCGAAGTTCGAGGGGGAGCGCTACGTGTTCGTGGGCACCGGCGGCAGCGATGTCGTGGGCAAGGTGTACGGCGGGCAGAACACCGACGCCACGCGGGAGCAGGTAAGCGTCACCGGCAACCGGCTCCCCTACGCGCCCACGGCGCTGCTCTCGGCGACCGTCGGCTACAGCCTGCGGGAGCTCTTCGACGTGCGGGTGGAGGGCGTCTACACCGGCGCGCAGTTCGGCGATGCGCTCAACACCGAGGTGCTCGTGGCCGACGGGCAGCAGGGGCCGATCGACGGCAACTTCCTCGTGAACTTCGCCACGAGCTACCGGCTGCCGACGGGCACCACGCTCTTCGCCACCGTCAAGAACGTGTTCGACCACACCTACGTCGTGGACCGCACCCGCGGCCTCTATCCCGGCATGCCGCGCCTGGTGCAGGCGGGCGTGACCCAGCGCTTCTAGGTCCCGAACAGCTCCTTCACGACCTCGGCGAGGCGGCTGCCGGGCCCGCCGATGGTCTTGAGGATCAGGTCGAGATCCTGCGACGGCACGGCGACGCCTCGGCACGTGCTGCAGCGGCGGAAGTTGGCCGGGCCGTAATTGTAGGGGGCGAGCGTGTCGGTGCGGCAGCGCGGGCAGATGGCCGATACCTCGTCGTCGTCCTGCTTCTCTCCCCACCCCACGGCCGCTCCCGGCGGGTGCTGCGACACGATCGACGCGAACTCGGTGCGGTCGAACCATCGCGTGCCGCAGGCGATGCACACGTCGATCTGGATCGTGCCCATCTGCAGCGGTTCCATTTCGTGGATGCAGTATGGACACTGAAGGGCACGAGCCACGACATGCTCCGGGTGAGGAGGGATGGATGAACGATACTTCACGGGACGCCCTCTAGTATCGGTGGGATTCACCGTCCGTCCAAGCCGCCTGCAGTCGGGTCGCCAGCGCCGAAGCCCCCAGCCGCTCGAACCCAGCCATCGCTTCCGTGCGCCGCTCCTGCGCGGCCTCGATCCGTCCCAGCCGCTGCAGCGCGAGCGCCGCCGCCGCCGCGCACTCGGCGGCGAGAAGCGCGGAGCCCAGCGCCAGCGCCGTGACTCGTCCCCGCTCGGCCCGCGCCAACGCCGTCTCGGCATCGGCTTCACGGAGGGCCAGCAGGGCCTGGAGTCGCTGCGCCTCCGCGACGCCGAGCTCGTCGTCGGCCGCGGCGGCCAGCTCCGATGCCCGCGCCAGTTCCCGCCGCGCCACGTCGTAGTCCCCACGCTCGAGCTCCAGCTCCGCACGGCCCATGATCGCCAGCGCCAGCAGGCTGCGCTCCCCCACGATCTCCGCGTGCCGGAGCGCCTGGGTCGTGGCCGCCTCGGCGTCGTTCCACGCGGCGATCTGCCGGAACGAGAGTCCGAGATTGTGATACGTCTCGGCGGTGCCGCGCCGGTCGCCGAGCCGCTGGTAGCCCAGGAGCGCCTCGCGGTAGAGCATGAGGGCGAGCTCGGGCTGCCCGCGCAGGTGCGCGACGGAGGCGAGGTTGTTGGAGGCGCGCGCACCGAGGAGCGTGTCGTCGAGCGTGCGCGCGAGCCGGCGCGCCTCGGCGAAGCTCCGCTCCGCCACCTCCAGCTCGCCGCGCTCGAAGTGCAGCGCGCCGAGGAGGTTCGCGGTGCGCATGCGCCCGTCGCTGTCGGCGCGCTGGGTGAACTGCTCGCGCGCCAGCGTCGCGAGCCGCTCGGCGGTCTCGAGGTCGCCGATGCGCATCGCTGCGGTGGCGGCGAGCAGCTGCGCCTCCGGACGCCGGGCCCCCGGCGCGTCCACGACGCGCCGGTGCTGCTCCAGCGCCTCGCTGAAGCGGCCGGCCGAGAGCAGCGCCCGAAGGGTCGGGAGCAGCGTGTCGGCGGGGGGCTCGGTGGGCTCGATCATCGTCGCGGCGTCAGTACGCGATCGCGTAGCGGCTGAAGCTGGTCAGTTCGGCTTCGATCTCGCGCAGGTCCTCGATGACCGCCGAGCCGAGCCGCACGAACGGCTGGCCGACCGTGGCCTGGCGCCACACGCCGAGGCGCGACTCCACGTCGTCGTCCTCGTCGTCGACGCTGCCGTCGTCATTGAGGTCGTCGCCGGCCTCGTCGTACTCGATGTCGAGCTCGGCGGGCGAGCTGCTGCTGAACGTCAGGCCTTCCGGCGCGAACTGGAAGAGGATCTGCGTCGGGTCCACGACGGTGACGGTGATCTGCACCGAGTCGCCGGCGGCGATCGGGGTGCCGTCCGGCCGCGCGAGCAGCGACGACGATCCGATACGCAGGCGCAGATACTCCTCGCCGCGCTGTCCCTGGCCGTCGCTGAAATAGAGCCGGCCCTCGCGATCCTCGCCGCGCACTGCCCAGAACGTCACCGAGTTCTCGAACAGCGGTGGCGCATCGGCCGCGAGGCGCAGGATGGACAGCTCCTCGGGCGGCCGCGTGGTGCCCGGGTCGTCCGGACCGGGGGTGTCGCTGGAGTCGTCGCCGCACGCGGCCACGCCGAGGACGCCAAGGCTCAGGAACAGGACTGCGATCCGCCGCATCACCATCGTCTCCATCCGTGTGAGGCCCCGAAGGGCGTCAGTCGTCCGCCAGGCCATCGAGCAGCCGCTGCAGGCGCGGCCGCGAAATGCCGAGGCGGCGTGCCGCCTCGCTCTTGTTGCCGCCGGTGCGCTCGAGCATTGCCGCCGCCGCCGCCCGCACGATGGTGCCGAGGTCGGCGGGGAAGGGCAGCGCCCCGGGTTCCGCGCCCGTCGCCGGCGGCGCGCCGACCGCCGCATGCGACGTCTCGCCCAGGCCCAGCTCCAGCTCGCCGGGCGGCGACAGCACCAGGGCCCGCTCGATCACGTTGCGCAGCTCGCGCACGTTGCCCGGCCACAGGTGCCGACGGAGGGCCGCCCGCGCCTCGGGCGTCAGCGGCGGCTCCGGCAGCTCGTACGCGGCGGCGATGCGACGCACGAACGTCTGGGCGAGCAGTTCCACGTCGCCCTCCCGGTCCCGCAGTGGGGGCAGCACCACCGAGACCACGTTGAGCCGGTAGTACAGGTCCTCGCGGAACGTCCCCTCCGCCACCGCGGCACGCAGGTCAACATGGGTCGCCGCCATCACCCGAACATCAACAGGCTTCGACTCTTGGCCCCCAACTCTGCGGATGACACGGGCTTCCAGCACCCGCAGCAGCTTGGCCTGGAGCTCCAGCGGAAGGCTGCCGAGCTCGTCCAGGAAGAGGGTGCCGCCGTGCGCCAGCTCGAACAGGCCCGGCTTGGCGGCGATGGCCCCGGTGAAGGAACCCTTCTCGTGCCCGAACAGCTCGCTCTCGAGCAGGTGCTCGGGGATCGCCGCGCAGTTGATCTCCACGAACGGCTCGGCGGCCCGCGGCCCGCAGTAATGGATCGCCCGGGCCAGCAGCTCCTTGCCGGTGCCCGTTTCGCCGCCCAGGAGCACCGTGACGTCGCGGTGCCGTGCCACCCGCTTCGCCACGTCGAGCGACTGCAGCAGCGCCGGGCTCCGGCCGATGATGGCGTCGAAGCCGTGATCCGCCCGCTCTTCGGCCGCGAACCGTCCCGCCTCGGTGCGACCGCGCGCCTCGCGCGCCACCCGCTCCAGCGTGCGCCGCAGCGCGTCGAGATCCTCGGGGAGCGCGAAGTAGTCGCGGGCGCCGGTCCGCACCGCCGCCGCCGCCACCCGATGGTCCGGCAGCGCGCCCACCAGGAAGCTCGCGCCCGCCCACGTCCGCTCGGCGAGCCAGTCGATCGCCTCCGTCTCGCACCCACCCGCCAGCAGCAGCGCGGCGGCGGCGTCGGGTGGAGTGACGCCCTCGCGGGGCCACTCCACCCGCTCGCCGCCCAACTCGGCGAGCATCGGGCCGATCGCGGCACCGAAGCTCTCCGAGAAGGTCACCACCGCGAGCCTCCAGGCGGGCTGGGTCACTCAGTCGTCGCCGCTGCCCTGGTCGGGCGTGCCGTCGTCGTCGCTGCCGTCATCGTCGGAGTCGTCATCCTCACCGTCGCGGTCGTCGTCCTCGAAGACGTCGATGGAGTTCTCGATGTTGTTCTCCACCAGGCTCTCGTTCGCGCCGCCTTCGTTGGCCGAGGCCGGGTTCACGAGGGTGCCCGCACCGGTGCGGAACCAGCCGTTCACGTCCACGAAGAGCGTCAGGTCGGTGGCCGTGGCCGTCGCGATGGTGAGGGGCGGCACCAGCGCCTGCTCCTGCTCCTCACCCAGGTCGGTGAGGTAGGTGAACGGCGTGCCGTTGTACGTGCCGGAGACCCGGATGCTCACGTCGCGGAAGTCGGGGTGCGCAGCCAGGAACGCGGCGTCGTCGGCGTCGCCGTCGTCCTCGGGCTTGTGGATCTCGAACTCGAGCTTGTCGTAGATGCCGGCAGCAACCTCGACCGTGAAGGCCTGCGCGGCGCCCCCGCCCAGCGGCAGGTCGAGCAGCACCGGCCCGAACTCCAGTTCCTCGCAGTCGTCGGCGCTGGAATCGTCGCTCGAATCGTCGTTGCCGTCGTCGTCGGAGTTGCTGTCGTCCTCGCCGCAGACCACGTCGCGGTCGGCACGCTTCAGCTCGATCTCACGCAGCACCATCTCCACCTTCTCGAAGGTGAGGGTGTTGCCGCTGGCGTCGGTGATGGTGTACGGCTCGGCGATCGACGCCATGCGCGCGGCCGCGGTGCCGGCCGCACGTGCGGCCAGGTTGAAGCTGACCACGGGCGTGGTGCCGGGGCCGTTGCCGCCATCAGAGTTGGAGTCACCGCCGCAGGCGGCGAGCAGGGCGCCGGCGGCGGCGAGCGCGGTGAGCTTCGAAGCGTGGTGAGGCATGGTCGGGCTCCCTGAAGAATCGTTGCCGAGTGTGGGTACGCGCGGGTCGCGTCTCGGCCTCTCCCAAGGCAGGGGCCATACCATGAGTTGAAATCCGCTAACACCTTGCCACAAAGTGACTTGCGATAAGCACTATGCGGCGGCGGTCGGAACGATTCGGACCAGCTGTAATGAATCGTTCCAATCTCCTGCAATGGACCGTGCGATGGAAGGGGGATGAGGAAGCGCCGGACGGCGATTGGCCGTCCGGCGCTTCGGGTGGAGCGGTCGGGCTCAGTCGTCGATGCCGTCCTGGTCGTCGTCGTCGAAGGCGTTGAGCGACGTCTCGATGTTCGACTTCACCTGGCCCTCGTTGGGCTGGCCGTCGTTCGCCGTCGCGGGGTCGAGCAGCACGCCCGTCTCGGTGCGGAACCAGCCGTCGATGTCCACGAACAGGGTGAGCTGGGTCGTCTGGCCATCCACCACTGCCAGCGGCGGCGCGAACTCCTGTTCCTGTTCGACGTCGAGGTCGCTGGTGTAGGTGAACGCGACGCCGTTGTAGGTGCCCGTGACGCGCACGCTGACGCCATTGAAGTCGGGGTTGGCGGCCACGAAGGCGGCATCGTCCGAGCTCGACGGCTTGTGGATCTCGAACTCGAGCTTGTCGTACGAGCCGGCGGCCACCTCGACGCTCATCACGCGGGCGGCTCCGGCGCCGAGGGGCACGTCGAAGATCGTCGGGCCGAACTCGATCTCCTCGCAGTCGCTGGAGTCGTTCACGTCTGAGCTGCTGTCGTCCTCGCCGCAGAGGGCGTCGCTGTCGGCGCGCTCGAGCTCGATCTCGCGCATCACCAGCTGCACCGATTCGAAGGTGAGGGTGTTGCCGCTGCCGTCGGTGACGGTGTACGGCGCGGCGATCGAGGCCATGCGCGCGGCTGCGGCGCCGGCCGGGTGCGAGGCCAGGTTGAAGCTCACGGTCGGCTGGTTGCCGGAACCGTTCGAGTCGCTGCCGCACGCGGCCACCACGAGGCCGGCGGCCGTCAGCGTGGCGAGTTTCACGGAATTCCGATACATGTGCATCCCCTTGGAGTAGGTTGGCGTCCGGCCCCTCGTAAGGCAGGGGCCATGCCGGACGGGTCCTACTTTCCATCTCATTGATTTATTGTCACTTCAGTCGCGCGCATCTCGCGCCCGCCCGCATCGCGGCGAGGCGGTTGCAACGAAACGTGTCAGGGGACCCTCCATGCTCCTGCATCCTGCGGCACCTGCTCGCCTTGGCCTGTCGCTCGTGATCCTCGTCGCAGGCTGCACGCGCGAGCGGGCGACGCCTCCGTGCGCCACGTGCGCCACCGTGCAGGTGGCCGCCGTGCGGGAGCCGCCCTTCATTCTGCCACCGCTCGTGCAGGAAACGGTGGGCCGCGACATCGGCGACCGCGTCTTCGACCGGCTCGCGACGCTCGCGCCCGGGGCGGCCACCATCGACCTCACCGGATACCGGCCGGCGCTCGCCGAGCGCTGGGAGCGGGTGGACTCGCTGACGTGGCGGTTCATGCTGCGGAAGGGCGCGCGCTGGCACGACGGCCGGCCCGTCACCGCCGACGACGTGGTCTTCTCCTTCGAGGCCTACGTCGACACCGCGCTGGCGGCGATGGCGGGCCCCGCACTCGACGGCGTCCGCGCCACCGCCCGCGACAGCACCACCGTCGAGGTGCGCTTCCCGCGGCCCGGCACCGAGCAGCTCTACGACGCCACGGCGCACGTGCGCGTGCTGCCGCGCCACGTCTGGAGTGAGGTGCCGCGCGGCGAGTGGGCGGCCGACACCAATCTCGCGCGACTCGTGGGCAGCGGCCCGTATCGGGTCCAGTCGTGGCAGCGCGGCCAGTCGCTCACCCTCGACGCCGACACTGCGCGCTCGCCGGTGCCCGACGTGCGTCGCCTGGTGTGGCGCTTCACCGCCGATCCCGAGGCCGCGCTCAACCTGGTGCTCGCGCACGAGGCCGACCTGCTCGAGACGGTCATGGGCGACGAAGCGGCGGCCCGCGTCGCGGCCGACACGAGCTTCCGGCTGGTGCGCTATCCGGCGGCGGTGTTCGGCTTCCTCGGCTTCCGCGTGGCGGGCCCCGGCGGCGCCCATCCGGTGCTCGGCGACCGCGAGGTGCGGCGGGCGCTGACCCTCGCCACCGACCGCGCCTCGCTCGCGCGCGCGCTCGTCGGCGAGGGCGCGACGGTGCCGCCGGGGCCGATGTCGCGGCTGCTGTGGATCGCGGGGGAGGGGGCGACTCCGCCGGCGTACGACACCGCGGCGGCCGCGTCGCAGCTCGAGCGGGCGGGATGGCGGCGCGAGGGGGAGCGGCGCGTGAAGGCCGGTCGGCCGCTCGTGCTCGACATCCTCGTGCCGTCCACCAGCACGGTGCGGCGGCGTTATGCCGAGGCGCTGCAGGCGGCGTGGCGCCCGCTCGGCGTGGAGGCGACGGTGACGGCGGTGGATTTCCCCGTCTTCCAGCAGCGGCTCGCGGAGGGGCAGTTCGACAGCTACATCGGTGCCTACCTCGACGAGCCGAGCCCGCGGGGCATCGTGGAGCAGTGGACCACCCGCGGCATCGGGGCGTTGAATCATGGGCGCTGGTCCAGCCCGTCGTTCGATGCCGACGTCGAACTGGCGCTCGCGGCGCCCGATCTCGCCACGGCGCGCCGGCGCTGGCGCGCGGCGCTCGACACCCTCGCGGCGGAGGCGCCGGCGATCTTCCTCTACACGCCGGAGCAGCGCGCGGCGGTGCAGCGGCGGATCGGGGGGGTGGAGATCAATCCGTACAGCTGGCTGGAGGGCGTGGAGAAGTGGACGGTGGATGTGAGCCGGGCGCGTTAGCGCGCGGCTCATTGCGTGGCCGTGCAGCGGCCGAAGCAATCCCGGTGCAAAGAGCGGAGCCCCCTGGATCACCAGAGGGCTCCGTGCACTTCCACCGGGATTGCTTCGGCCCTTCGGGCCTCGCAATGAGCCGCGCTATGCGCGGCTCACGCCGACTTCCGCTTCCTCGGCGCCCGCGGCTTCCGCTCCTTCTTCATCTGCAGCGTCGGCTGGAACAGGTATTCGGGCTCGCTGCCCGCGCCCACCCCCGCCTCCTCGCGCGACTGCCGGTACACGAAGCGCTCGCCGCGGAAGTTGCGCAGGACCACCTCGTCCTCGCTCATGCTCTCGACGTATTCCGGCAGGAGCGGGATCTTGCCGCCGCCGCCCGGGGCGTCGATGACGAAGTAGGGGTTGGCCAGGCCGCTGGTCCAGCCGCGGAGCGCGTGCATGATCTCGAGGCCCTT
Organism: Gemmatimonadales bacterium; assembly: GCA_036276435.1. GTDB lineage: Bacteria > Gemmatimonadota > Gemmatimonadetes > Gemmatimonadales > GWC2-71-9 > JAGGAG01. The sequence goes on along the minus strand of DASUOW010000078.1, from coordinate 11,274 downwards.
CTGCACCGTGGTGCGGAAGTGCTCGGCGCCGGCCACCTGGTCGGCCATGTAGATGTAGTAGGGCCGCACGCGCGCCATCATCAGCTTGTGCATCAGCGACTTCATGACGGCGGCGTCGTCGTTGACGCCCTTGAGCAGCACGGTCTGGCAGCCGAGGGGGATGCCCGCGTCGGCCAGCATGCCGAGACCCTTCACCGCGGCGGGCGTGAGCTCGTCGGGGTGGTTGAAGTGCGTGTTGATCCAGAGCGGGTGGAACTTGCGGAGCATCGAGGTGAGCTCCGGCGTGATCCGCTCCGGCAGGTGGCACGGCACGCGGCTGCCGATCCGGATGATCTCCAGGTGCGGGATGGCGCGGAGCCGGGTGAGGATGGCCTCGAGCCGCCGGTCGTTGAGCAGCAGCGGGTCGCCGCCGGACATGATCACGTCACGGATCTCGGTGTGCTCCTCGAGGTACCGGAACGCGCTCTCGAACTGCGACATCGGGATCTTCTCGGGATCGCCCACCTTCCGTCGCCGCGTGCAGAAGCGGCAATAGGAGGCGCACACCGGCGAGACCAGGAACAGCGCCCGGTCCGGGTAGCGGTGCGTGATGTTGGGCACCGGGCTGTCCTCGTCCTCGTTCAACGAGTCGACGATGCCGTCCACCACGTCGAGTTCCTCGACCGTCGGCACGTACTGCCGCCAGATCGGGTCGTCGGGCGACTTGATCAAGTCCACCATCGCCGGCGAGATCCGGAACTCGAAATTGTCGGCCGCGATGCGCAGCCGATCGAGCTCCGGGAAATTCTCGGGACCGAACTTGGTCGCGAGCATCTCGAGCGAGGCGATAGAGTTCTTGCGCAGGACCTCCTGCCAGGTCTCCATGACGAAATCCGTCCTCCCTAGGGTCGAGCCGCTGCCGTGATGGCCTTGGTGTAGACGACCTGATCGTCGCCCGGGGCGTAGAAATCCGGGATGCGAGCCACGGCGGCGTACCCGCGCCGCTCGTAGAACGCCCGTGTGGGCGCGTACGCCGCGCGACCGGCCGTCTCGACGACGACCAGCCGGGCGAGGCCCGCGAGCTGCCGCTCCATCTCCGCGAGCAGCAGTGAGCCGATCCCCGCGTTGTGCTGCGCGGGATCGACGGCGATCCAGTAGAGGTCGAAGGTCCCGACGGTGCAGGGCGTCGGTCCCCAGCAGATCCAGCCGGCGAGCGTGTCGCCGACCGCCGCGCCGAGCGCGGTATAGTCGTCACTTCCGGCCACGGCGGCGTCGAACACCTCGAGCGCCACGGGCACTTCCTCGTCGCTGAAGAGGCCGGTCGCCCGGGTGATCGCCTCGAGGCGGTCACGATCGGCGCGCGACAACGGCCGCAGCTGTGCGGGAGCCATGACCGTCATGCGGTCGGTTGCGGCTCCGTGCTGGGCACCGGGGCCGGGGCCGTCGTCGCCGCGGCTGCCGCCGCGCGCTGGGCCCGCCCGAGCGCCTCGTCCACGAGGCGGAGCAGCAGCTCCTCATAGGTCCAGCCCTGCGCGCGCGCCATCCGCGCGAGGCCGGCGTCGCGGGAGATGTCGGGGCAGGGATTCACCTCGAGCACCCACACCTGGCCCGCGTCGTCCACCCGTAAATCGACCCGGCCGTAGCCTTCGCTCCCGGCGAGGTAGTCCCACGCGCGGCGCGCGGCCGCGCCGAGGCGCTTCGCGAGGTCGGCCGGGATGCGCGCGGGGCAGACGGGCTGCGTGCCCGCGTCCTCCGGGCTCCCCGGCACCCACTTGGCGGCGTAGCTCACGATGGGCCACGAGCCCTCGGGCATCTGCTCGAAGCTGATCTCCGAGATGGGCAGCATCTGGCTGCCCACGAACCCGACGTTGAACTCGCGGCCCGGCACGTACGCCTGGACCAGCACCTCGTTGAACTGCTCCAGCATCCGCGCCACCCGCTTCTTCAGGGCGCGCTTGGTGGTGCAGACCGCCTCGCCGTCGATGCCGACGCTGGCGTCCTCGCCGTTCGGCTTGACGATGGCGGGCAGCGGGAAGTCGGCCGGGACCTGGTTGCCCTGCGCCAGCGTGAACGTCGGGATCGGCACCCCGCCCAGCTGCAGCAGCGCGTTGGCCTGGTGCTTCCGGTGGCAGGCCGTGATCGCCGAGAAGCGGCAGCCCGAGAACGGGACGCCGGTCAGCTCGAGGGCGCCCACGACGCAGTCCTCGTAGCGGGCCACGCCGCCGATGCTCTCGCACAGGTTGAACACGAGATCGGCGCGGGAGCAGCGCTGCAGCCAGCGCAGGTCGCCGAGGCGCACCGGGACGATCTCGACGTCGTGGCCGGCCGCGCGGAGCGCCGTGCGCACCTCGTGGACGTTCTCCATGACCGAGGCCACGTCGGCCGGGGACCAGCCGTTGGTCATGCCGTCATGGATGATCGCCACGCGCATCAGGCCACCTCGGCGAGCAGGGTCTTCCCCGAGATCCGGCGCCAGGCGATGTCGGCCACGGTGCGGATCAGGTCGTCGTAGCTCATGCCGGACGCGCGCGCCGCCTTCGGGAAGCACGAGTTGTCGCGCGGGTCTGGCAGAATGCCCGGCAGCGGGTTGAGCTCCACCACCATCGCCCGGCCGGCGGCGTCGCAGCGCACGTCGATGCGGCACCAGTCCCGGCAGTCGAGTGCCCGGTAGGCCGCGAGGGCCACGGTCTCGATCTCCGTCGCGAGCGCCTCGGGAATCCGCGCCGGGCACTCGAAGAGGTCGAGCGGGTTCGTGATCGTGTCCCACAGCCACTTCGCCTCGTAGCCGTAGATCGGCGGCGCGCCGGCCGGCAGGACGTCGAAGCTGAGCCCCACGATTGGCAAGCAGCGTGCCTCGTCGCCGTTGCCGATGACGGCCACGGTGAACTCCTGCCCCGGCAGGTAGGTCTCGATGAGCACCGGCTGGCGGTAGGTGGCGAGCAGCTCCTCGGTGCGCGCCACGAGCTCCGCCCGGTTCTGGCAGACGCTCTTCACCGTGACGCCCTTGCCCGACCCCTCGAAGCACGGCTTGACGAAGAGCGGAAACGGCAGCGCCACGTTCCGGGCGTCGTCCCGCGAGCGGGCGATGATGAACGGGGCCGTGGGCACGCCGTGCTGCTGCAGGATCTCCTTCGTGCGCCCCTTGTGGAGGCAGAGGGAGAGCGCGAGCGGGTCCGAGGCGTGGCAGGGAATCCCGTAGAACTCGCAGATCGCGGGGACGTGTCCCTCGCGGTTGGGGCCGTAGAGCCCCTCGGCGATGTTGAACACGAAGTCGGGGCGCGCGGCGCGGAGCATCTCGGGGAAGCACTCCGTCGCCTCGAGGCGGATCACCTCGCCGACGGTGGCGAGCGCCGCCGCGACGGCATCGATGGTGGCCGGCTCGTCCCACTCGGCGTAGAGGTCGGGCTGCTCGAGATCGGTGCGGAGGGTGCGGCTGGGGGATACGGCATCGGAGGGGGAGGGCGAGCCCGCTCCGGCAGTGGCGGCCGGCGCATCGGGCTTCTGATTGAAGGCGAGTCCTATCCGAACTCCCAAACGTGCCCTCTACAAAAAAGGCCGTCCATCAGCGGACGAGCCGACGAAAAAGGAAGTTCTCGCGAGCGCGCGAACCTAAAGTACGAAAGACAAAACGGATGCACAATACGTTCACGCCACTTTTCCGGCATTTTCGTCGATCGAGTTTCCGCCCGCTCACACTTTGTGGTACCGCACCCGCCCGCTCTCGGTGCCATCGGCCGCCGCGTAGAGCTCGAAATCGGCGAACAGCGCCGGCGCCTCCGCCTTGAGGGCGCGCAGCACCGCCACCGCGAGGCGCCGGATCTCGAGCTCGGCGCCCTCCCCGAGGCGGAGCTCCAGCATCGTCCGCCAGGCGCGGACGTTCCCGGTGACGACGATCTTCGTCTCGGTCCCGTTGGGCAGGACGCTCCGCGCCGCCTCGCGCGCCATCTTCCGCCGGTGGACGCCGCTCTCCACCCAGCTGTACTTCGCCATCAGCCGGTCCACCGCCGCCACGTACGCCGCCTGCGCCGCCGTCACCGCCGCCTCCCACTCCGCCTCCATCGTCGCGTCGCCCTGGATCGCCGGGGGCATGACGAAGTTGGCCTCCGACTCGTCCACGTAGCGCTGCGAGAGCTGGGAGTAGGCGAACCCGGCGCGGTGCCGCACCAGCTCGTGGGTGCAGGAGCGGCTGATCCCCTCGAGGAGCAGGGAGTAGTTGGCGTGCTCGAAGACCGAGCCGTGCCCCTGCTTCAGGATGTTGTCGAGGTACTCCGCCGTGGTGCGCCCCGCGGGATTGCCCTGGCTCATGTAGCAGAGCCGGCCCGCGAACTCGGCGAGCCGCTCCCCGTCGGACGACTCGCCCTTCCAACTCACGGGCAGGTGCGCCGGCTCGGTGAACTGCGGGCGGGCGAGGAGGGTGACGATCGGCTGGCGGAGGATCTTCATGGGTTGGCGAGGCTCAGTCTCGGTGTCGCGTAGCCGCCGGTCCGCTCGATGGTCCGGAGCGCCGCGGCGATGTCGTCGGGAATCGGCGCCGCACCGAGCCCCACCTTGAGGTGGCTCACCGGTCCGGCGCCGCGCGCGGGAAGAATAACGCCCGGGTTCAGAATCGAGAGGGGGTCGAAGGCCTCCTTCACCCCGCGGAACAGCCGCATCACCTCGGGGCCGTACAGCCGTTCGAGCAGGGGCGCCCGGAGCCGGCCGTCGCCGTGCTCGCCGGAGGGCGTGCCGCCCAGCGCGAGGACGCCCGCGCTCACCTCTTCGTAGAGCGAGGCCGCGTCGTGCTCCCAGCCGTGCGCCGTCACGTCGGGAAGGAGGTTGGCGTGCACGTGCCCGTCGCCGGCGTGGCCGAAGAGGACGATCGGGAGCCCGCGCCGCGCCGCCGCGTCGCGCAGCAGGCGGATGTAGTCGCCCAGCCGCTCGAGCGGGACGCAGCCGTCCTCGACCAGCTGCATCGAGCGCCGCGTCGCCGGCAGCCGCGCGAGGATCGGGCTCGCCGCGTGGCGCAGCGCCCAGATCGCCGCCTCCTCGTCGCTCGTGCGCGCCGCCGCCGCCCGGCCGCCGAGGCGCGCGACGGCCGCCGCGATCCGCGCGACCCCGCCCTCCACCACGTCCGCCGTTCCCTCCATCTCCACCAGCACCACCGTCTCCGCCGCGGGCACCGCCATCCCCGCCGGCGGGTCCTGCCGCACCACGTCGAGGAAGGTGCGGTCGAGCAGCTCGAGCGCCGACGGGTTCTCCGCGCGCAGCGCCACGATCAGTTCGCCCAGCCCCTCGAGCGACGGCGCCTCCACGAGGATCGAGCGGCGCACCGCCGGGATCGGGTCGAGCCGCCAGGTGATCTCGGTGACGAGCGCCAGTGTGCCCTCACTGCCGATGAGCAGGTCGAGGTCGTCGCCGCTCGCGAGCCAGGCGTCCAGCGCGTAGCCCGCGGTGTTCTTCGCGGTGCGGGGGAAGCGGCGCGTCACCTCCTCGCGCGCGGCGAGGATGGTGGGGGCCGCCTCCTGATGGAAGCGCGCGAGGGCCGCCGTGTCGGCGCCCGCCTCGCCGCGCGCGAGCCGGGCCACCTCGCCGTCGGCGGTGACGGCGGTGGCCTCGAGCACCCACGGGCGCGTCGCGCCGTAGCGGACGGTGCGCGCCCCGGCCGCATTGGTGGCGAGCATGCCGCCGAGGGTGACCCAGCGGCTGCTCGAGGGATCGGGCGGAAGGCGCAGGCCGTGGCGGCTCGCCGCGTCGGCGAGCGCGCCGTGCGTGATGCCGGCGCTCGTGCGCGCGGTGCGGGCCTCGGGGTCGAGCTCGAGGATCGCCGGCGCGAGGGCTGTGAGGTCCACCACCACGCCCGTGCCGACGTTTCCCCCGCCGATGGCGCTTCCCGCGCCGCGCGGCACCAGCGCGTGCCCGCCGCGCGCGGCCCACTGCACCAGCGCCTGCAGGTCCGCCACGTCGGCGGGCACCGCCACGGCGCCGGGCACGATGCGATAGATCCCGGCGCCCTCGCTGTAGCTGGCCCGGGCGCGCTCGTCGGTGCGGAAGGTGCCGCGGAGGCTGGGAGGAGGCATGGCAGAAACGTATCGGCGCGGCGGCGCGGCTGCAGTATGGTTCAGCGGGACTCCCTGAGGGGCACCCTCGACTTCATCCGAAGGAGCGCACCATGCGGGCGACCGCCGCCGCGATTCTCGAGACCGTGGACGTGCAGGTGGACGGCACGCGCCCCTGGGACATCCAGGTCCGCGACGAGCGCTTCTTCCGGCGCGCCCTCACCGAGGGCGCTCTCGGCCTCGGCGAGTCCTACATGGAAGGCTGGTGGGAGGCCGCGAGCGTCGACGAGCTCTTCGCGCGCCTGGCGCGGCTCGATCCCAGGCGCATCCCCATTCCCTGGAGCCTCAAGTGGCTCCTGCTGCAGGACCGGGTGGTGAACCGGCAGCGCCGCTCGCGCGCCCATCGCATCGGCGAGCACCACTACGACCTGGGCAACGACCTCTTCCGTGCCATGCTCGACCCGCGCATGGCGTACAGCTGCGGCTACTGGAAGGATGCCCGGACGCTCGCCGAGGCGCAGGAGGCGAAGCTCGACCTCGTCTGCCGGAAGCTGGGCCTGCGTGCCGGGCAGCGGGTGCTCGACATCGGCTGCGGGTGGGGGAGCTTCGTCCGCTTCGCCGCCGAGCGCTACGGGGTCACCGCCCTGGGCGTGAACAACTCCGCCGAGCAGACGGCGCTCGGCCGGGAACTGTGCGCCGGGCTGCCGGTCGAGATCCGGCAGCAGGACTACCGGGACGTCACGGGCACCTTCGACCACATCGTCTCGATCGGGATGTTCGAGCACGTGGGGCCCAGGAACTACCGGACGTACTTCGAGGTGGCGCGCCGCTGCCTGCGGGAGGACGGGCTCTTCCTGCTGCACACCATCGGCAGCCACGCGGCGGGGAAGACGGTCGACGCCTGGACGGAGAAGTACATCTTCCCCGACGGGGCGCAGCCGTCGATCGGGCAGATCGCGGGCGCCATCGAGGGGCGCTTCGTGATGGAGGACTGGCACAACATCGGCGCCGACTACGACCCCACGCTCATGGCGTGGTTCGCCAACTTCGAGGCCGCCTGGGGCGAGCTGCGCGCCCGGTACGATGACGTCTTCTACCGGATGTGGAAGTACTTCCTGCTCAGCTGCGCGGGCTCGTTCCGGGCCCGGCGCAACAACGTCTGGCAGGTCGTGTTGTCGCCGCACGGCGTGCCCGGCGGCTATCGCGGGGTGCGGTGAGCACCGCACGCCGACCCCTTGCCAATCGTGGCACGTCTCGGGAAAATCCTCGCGGCACCAACCCGATCATTCCCGGAGCGACGATGCGATCCCTCTGCGCCACCCTCGCCCTGCTCACCCTCGTGGGCTGCACCGTGCGTCCCAAGTCCGCCAGCGGTCCCACGCTGCCGTGGGATACCGTCGGCACGCCGTACCGGAAGGGTCCGCCACGGTCGATGCTGCCGGCCGCCGGCCAGTGGATGGGCGAGCTGCCCGCTGCCGACGCCGCCGCACGGCGCTTCACGCTCGTGCTCGGCGAGGACTACTCGGCGATGCTGTTCACGGAATTCGAGGGGAAGGGCACCATCACCGAGAAGGGCACCTGGTCGGCCGACGGGCCGGCGGTGACGGTGCTGCTCATGGAGCACGACGGCAAGCCGATCAACACCTTCCTCGCCTACGACCTCAACGGCCGGATGCTCGTGCCCGCGGCGGGATGGGACTCGACGCTGTGGGGTGCGAACGGCCCGCCGGCGCTGCAGAAGCGCTAGGCCGGCAGGTCAGGGGCGCGGCGGTACCGTCACCGTATCGCCCGCGGGCGGCGCCGGCGCCGCCGCTGGCTGCGGCGTCACGGGCGGTCCCTCCGCCGGCACCACCATCGGTTTCCCGCCCAGCTTCTCCAGCAGTGCCTGCGCCCGCCGCCACGCCGGATGGGTTTCCGGCACCAGCCGATCGAGTTCGCGCTCCGGCACCGACGGATCCGCGGTCGGCCGGTAGACGGGCTCGATCGTCACCCGGCTGAAGCCAGGCCGCGACGGGTCGATCCACGTGCGCAGCTTCACCACGTCCATGCCCACCGGCCGCCGCGAGGTGGCCTGCATCGTCGCCGAGTCGAGCCACGCCGACTCGGCGTAGGCGTCGGTGGTGGTCCGGTGCGCGAGCGGCATGCCGTCTTCCGCGAGGGCCTGCATCGTCTTCTCGGTGACGGCGGGGCGCTTGCCCTTCACCTCGACGGAAGGGGAGAGCGGGAGCGGGTCGAGGCGGGGCCGCTGGGAGAACGGGGAGCACGCGGCCGCCGCCACCGCGCCGAGCGCGAGCAGCCACCTCACAACGCCACCGCCGGCGGGTTCACCGAATAGTCGTAGAACCCCCGCCCGCTCTTCCGGCCGAGCCACCCCGCCGCCACCATCCGCCGAAGCAGCGCCGGCGGCGCGAAGCGGGGCTCGCGGAACTCGTCGAACATGATCTCGCCGATCTTCACGGTGGTATCGAGCCCCACGAAATCGAGCAGCGTGAACGGGCCCATCGGGTGGCCGCATCCCAGCATCATCGCCCGGTCGATGTCGGCCACGCCGCCCACGCCCTGCTCCAGCGAGCGCACCGCGTCGAGCAGGTAGGGCACCAGCAGCCGGTTCACGATGAAGCCCGACCCGTCCCGGGCCGCCACGGCGTCCTTCCCGAGGCTGCGCGCGAACGAGAGCGCACGGGCGAAGGTGGCCTCGCTGGTCGTGACGGCGCGCACCACTTCCACCAGGGGCATCAGCGGCACCGGGTTGAAGAAGTGGAGCCCGACGAACCGGTCGGGCCGGCCGCTCGCGGCGGCGAGGGTGACGATGCTGAGGCTCGAGGTGTTGGACGCGAAGATCGTCGCCTCGTCGCTCCGCGGGTGCAGCTCGCGGTAGAGCGCCGTCTTGAGCGCCAGGTCCTCGGTGACCGCCTCGATGACGATGTCGGTGGTGGCGACGGCGCCGATGTCGGTGGTCCAGGTCATCCGCCCGAGGGCGGCATCGCGGGCGTCGGGGTGGAGCTGGCCCTTCTCGACGAACTTCCCCAGCGACTTCTCCACCGCCGCGCGGCCGCGGGCCAGTGCCCCGTCGCTGACGTCGCGGACCACGGTGTCGAAGCCGCAGCTGGCCGCGACCTGCGCGATGCCGCTGCCCATCAGTCCGGCGCCCAGGACGCCGACCCGCTGGATGTGGATCATCGAGAGGAAGGCTTGGGGGGATCGAGCACGCGCTTGAGCTCGCCGGCGATCTGGCCGATGAGGTTCACTGTCCGCGGCGGGAGCTGGTGTGCGGCCTTGGTGCTGCCGCGCTCGAGGTGATCGAGCGCCACCTCCAGCCCGAGCTGGGTGCGCTCCACGATGGGGCGGAACTGCCGCATCACGCCCCAGCCGAGGCCCGCCGCCGCCGGCAGCGGCGCCAGCGCGATGGGCACGAATGCGCCGAGCGCGAACAGGACGAGGCTGCCCGCCACGAACGTCGAGGTCAGCGCCGCGCTGCCGCCCAGGTACTGGCCCCGCACCTTCCGCAGCTCCGCCGTCAGCGACACATGCGAGAAGCCGGGCTCGAGCGTCGTGATCGTGGCGCCGATCAGGCTCGCGCGCTGGAGCATGAGGGGGCGGCCGCTCGTCATCGAGCGGCGCATGAACGCCTGCCAGCCCGAGCCCGGCTCCCACGTGATCCGCCCAGGCTGGGAGCGCTGCACGCGGAACGCCTCCTCGTCGAGGTGCTTGACGAGGAACCGCTCGATCGCCTCCACCTCCATCGCGATCACCCGCTGCGCCGTCACGATGCCCGGTCCCACCATCTGGTCGAGCATGCCCGAGGCCTCGGGGGGCCCGGGCTGCGACTGCACCTCGAGCATCGCCTGGCGGAGGTGCCGCTCGGGGATGCCGACTTCCTTCCCGAGCGCCAGCACCTCGTCCGACGACAGCTCGCTGCCGACATCGTGCTCGCCGGTCTGGAGCTCCGCGGCGCGCTGCATGATGCGCTCGAGCGTCGCGCGATCGAAGCGCGCGGGCAGCTTCTCAGCCATGGTCCTTCCGGTGCTGCTCGGCTGCCTCGGCGCGCAGGCGGCCCATGATCTCCGAGAGCGCCTGCGAGTCCATCGCGGTGCCCGCCGGATCGCCCGGGGCCAGGGCGGGCACCACGGCCGGCAGCGGCATGGGCGGCTGGGCGGCGGTGCCGGCCGCGCCACCGCGTGCGGCCATCTCCATGAACGGCCGGAACATCTCGATCGGGATCGGGAAGATCGTCGTCGAATTGTTCTCGGCGGCGATCTCGGTGACCGTCTGCAGGTAGCGCAGCTGCAGCGACGCCGGCTCGCGCGAGAGCGTGTGCGCTGCCTGCGCCAGCGTCTCCGACGCCTGCAGCTCGCCCTGCGCCGCGATCACCTTGGCGCGCCGCTCGCGTTCCGCCTCGGCCTGCAGCGCCATGGCGCGCTTCAGCTGGTCGGGCAGCAGCACGTCCTTCACCTCCACGGCCGACACGTCGATGCCCCACGGGTCGGTGCGCAGGTCGATGATCTTCTCGAGCTTGGCGTTGATCTTCTCGCGGTCGGCGAGCAGCTCGTCGAGCTCCACCTCGCCGAGCACCGAGCGGAGCGTGGTCTGGGCCAGCTGGCTCGTGGCGTAGAGGTAGTCCTCGATCTCGATGATGGCGCGGGATGGGTCGCCCACGCGCAGGTAGAGGACGGCGTTCACCTTCACCGAGACGTTGTCGCGGGTGATGACGTCCTGGGGCGGGATGTCCATCGCCACCGTGCGGAGCGAGACGCGCTTCATCGTGGCGAAGCCCAGCGGCACGAAGGCGAGGCCCGGCCCCTTGGTGCCCCAGAACCGGCCCAGGAAGAACGACACGCCGCGCTCGTACTGGCGCAGCACCTTCAGGCTCGCGAACGAGTAGGCCACCACGACGGCGAGGGCGCCGGTCAGCAGGCCCATGGTCTCTCCCATCTCAGCCCATCCCTTCCACGATGACGGCGATGCCCTGCCCGCCGCCGATGCAGGCGCTCCCGAGCGCGTAGCGTCCGCCGCGACGGCGGAGCGCGTGCAGCAGGTGCGCCGTGATGCGCGCCCCGCTCGCGCCGAGCGGATGCCCGAGCGCAATGGCGCCGCCGTCCACGTTGGTGCGTGCCCGGTCGAGGCCCAGCTCCTTCTCCACGGCAAGGTACTGCGGGGCGAACGCCTCGTTCACTTCCACCAGGTCCATCTGGTCGATCGAGAGTCCTGCGCGCGCGAGTGCCGCGCGGGCGGCCGGTGCCGGCCCGATGCCCATGATCTC
>DASUOW010000077.1:0-3691 GCA_036276435.1 Gemmatimonadales bacterium | reverse complement strand
CGGATTGCTTCGTCGCTCGCTGCGCTCGCTCCTCGCAATGAGCAAGGTGGCCCGCTCTCCCCACCCCGCCGAGCTGCTCGGCGCCCACGTGAGCGCCCAAGGAGGGCTGCCCACCACCCCGCAGCGTGGCGTCGACATCGGCGCCACGGCCATCCAGGTCTTCACCAAGACGCCGAGCCAGTGGAAGGAACCCGCGCTCGGCGACGACGTGGTGGCCGCGTTCAAGGCCGAGCTGGCGACGAGCGGCCTGCGCGCCGTCGTCTCCCACGATTCCTACCTGATCAACCTCGCCTCGCCCGACCCGGTGCTCCGGGCGCGGAGCATCGCGTCGTTCGTCGCGGAGCTGGAGCGCTGCGAGCGGTTCGGCATCCCGTACGTGGTGTCGCACCCCGGCAACTACATGGACGACGCCGAGGCGGGGCTGGTGCGGAACGCGGCCGGTTATACCGAGGCGCTCCGCAAGGTGCCCGGCACCACGATGGTCTGCATGGAGACGACCGCCGGGTGCGGCACCGCGCTGGGCGCCACCTTCGAGCAGCTGGCCACCCTCAAGGCGATGATCGCCGACGACGTGCGCCATCGCATCGGGTTCTGCGCCGACACCTGCCATCTCTACGCGGCCGGCTACGACCTGGTCCGGGACTTCGACGGCGTCTGGGCGCAGTGGGAGCGCCTGCTCGGGCTCGAGCACCTGCACGTCCTGCACCTCAACGACTCCAGGACCCCCTTCGGCTCGCACGTGGACCGCCACGAATTGGTGGCCGAGGGCAGTCTGGGGGCCGAGCCGTTCCGCCGCCTCATGCGGGAGCCGCGGTTCGGCCACGTCATCAAGGTGCTCGAGACCCCCAAGGGCGACGACATGGTGACCAACGACCGCCGGATGCTCCGCCGGCTGCGGGCCTACGCCCGGGGGCCGGCCGCCAAGCGCGGTCGTTGACCCAACCCCGCTCACGGGGCCATCTTACGGGCCTGATGAGACACCTTCCCCTGGTCGCCCTCGCCACCCTGCTGGCGCTCCCGGCGGCCGCCCATGCCCAGCGTGCCGAGTACTACTTCGATCTCGGCGCGACATACGCCTCGCCGCTCGTCACCGACGACGTCCTCGAGCCCACCGAGATCCAGCAATCGATCGCGCCGACGGGACGCATCGGCGCCGCCGTCCCGTTCTCGAACGACTTCCGGGTGGGCGCGGAGATCGGCTTCGGCAGCGGCGGCCACGAGGCCGAGTACGGCACGACGACGAACGACCTGGGCGGGCTCTCGACCCTCACGCTGCAGGCGACGGTGGGCGGCCCACTGATCGAGCGGCTGCGCTGGCGCCTCGCGGTGGGCACCATCAAGTACCTGCCGTCGGAGGAGACGGGCATCTTCGCGCAGGGCGGGCCCTGGCGGCCGCTGGCGGGGGTGGCGCTCGAGTATCGCCTGCCGATCTCGAGCGCGCTGGACCTGCGCATCGTCGGGCGCGCCGACGTGCACAGCTTCACCACCGACGAGCTCGGCGACCGCGGCTTCGGCGCCAGCCAGTGGGTGCAGCGCTACGCGCTGGGCGTGGGACTCTGGAGGTTCGGCTCATGATGCGGCGGTATTCGCTCGCGCTGGTCGCGGGCGCGGTGCTGGGCTGCGGCGAGATCAACGCGCCCATCCGCACGACACCCTACGAGTGGCGCTTCTTCGTGGCCGACGGCGTGGGCGGCGTCGACACGCTCGCCTTCGCCTGGCCGGCGTCGCGGCTGCCGATGAAGGTCTACGCCGAGGATGCCCTCGACTATCCGGCGCGCACCCAGCGCGCCATCGGGCAGTGGAAGGCGCAGTTCCTGTACGGCGAGTTCGACGCCGAGCTGGTGAGCGACTCGAATGCCGCGGATGTGATCGTGCGCGCCGAGCCGGCACCGGCGAGCGGCCCGATCGTGCCGCTCAGGCTGCACCGCCGCGCGCGCGAGTGCGAGGGCGCCACCGACCTGGCCATCGACGACGACGGCCGGCAGATCGTTCTGCCGATGCGCATCTACGTGGAACCGGTGGTGGAGGCGAGCGCGGCGCTCGAGTCGTGCCTCGACCTCACCATCGCCCACGAGCTGGGCCATGCGCTCGGCATCTTCGCGCACTCGCCCGACGGGGCGGACCTGATGGCGGCCGATCCCTCCGCCACGGCGCCCAGCGAGCGCGACCGCGCCACCGCCGAGCGCGCCTTCCACACCCGGACCACGCTCACCGTGGTGGGTCGCTGAGCGCCGATCCCGCGGGCCGCGCCGCCAAGGCACGCCGCGACGCGGCGCTGGCCTATCACGAGCAGGGGCGGCCCGGGAAGATCCAGGTCGTCGCCACCAAGCCGACCCAGAACCAGCGCGACCTCTCCCTTGCCTACACGCCGGGCGTGGCCGAGCCGTGCCTCGCCATCCAGGCGACGCCCGACGACGCCTACCGCTACACCGCCAAGGGCAACCTCGTCGCCGTGGTGTCGAACGGCACCGCCGTGCTCGGGCTCGGCGACATCGGACCGCTCGCGGGCAAGCCGGTCATGGAGGGGAAGGCCGTCCTCTTCAAGACGTTCGCCGACCTCGACGTCTTCGACCTCGAGATCGACGCGCCGGACCCGAAGGACGTCATCCGGTTCTGCGAGATGCTGGCGCCCACGGTGGGCGGCATCAACCTCGAGGACATCAAGGCGCCGGACTGCTTCGAGATCGAGGAGGAGCTGCGCCGGCGCCTCTCGATCCCGGTATTCCACGACGACCAGCACGGCACCGCCATCATCGCGGGCGCGGCGCTGCTGAACGCCTGCGAGCTCACGGGCCGGTCGCTCGACGCCATCCGCGTGGTGTTCGTGGGCGCCGGCGCCGCGGGCATGGCCACGGCCGAGCACTTCGTGCGGCTGGGCGTCGCGCGCGAGCACATCACGCTCGCCGACCGGAAGGGCGTGGTGCACGCGGGGCGCGAGGGGCTGGACAAGTACCTCGCCCGGTTCGCGCACCCCACCGACAAGCTCACGGTGGCGCAGCAGCTGGTGGGCGCGGACGTGTTCGTGGGGCTCTCGGTGGCGGGCGCGATCGACGCGCAGTGGCTGGCCGGGATGGCGGAGAACCCGATCGTGTTCGCGCTCGCGAACCCGAATCCCGAGGTCTCCCCCGACGACGTGCGCGCCCTGCGGCCCGATGCGATCATCGCGACGGGCCGCAGCGACTATCCGAACCAGGTGAACAACGTCCTCGGCTTCCCGTTCATCTTCCGGGGCGCGCTCGACGTGCGCGCGTCGCGCATCACCGACGAGATGAAGATGGCGGCGACGCGGGCGCTCGCGTCCCTCGCGCGGGAGGACGTGCCGGACACCGTGCTGCGCGCCTACAGCGTCGACACGATGCGCTTCGGCCGCGACTACCTGATCCCCAAGCCGTTCGACCCGCGGGTGCTGCTGTGGGTGGCCCCGGCGGTTGCGTGGGCCGCGGTGGCGAGCGGCGTGGCGCGGGACGTGGTGGACGTGGAGGAGTACCGCGAGCAGCTCGAGGCGCGGATCGGCAAGGGCCGCGCGGTGATGCGGGGCCTGAGCAACCGCGCGGCGCTCGAGCCGCAGCGCATCGCGTTCACCGACGCCTCCGACACGCGGGTGCTGCGGGCGGCGCGCTCCCTCGCGGAGGAGGGCATCGCGCACCCGGTGCTGGTGGGCCCGCAGGCGCCGATCGAGGCCGCGATCGCG
>DASUOW010000076.1:0-7181 GCA_036276435.1 Gemmatimonadales bacterium | reverse complement strand
CGGCACGGACGCATGGGTCATCGTTGCCGGGTGGGAGATCAGGGTTTCCACGCCGCCGAGGCTCTCGGCGAGTGCCATCAGCCGCACCGCGTTGCACACCCGCCGCGCCGCCTCCAGGCTGCCGACGTCGAACGACACCATCCCCCCGAACCCGCGCATCTGCCGCTTCGCGAGCTCGTGCTGCGGGTGGCTCTCGAGCCCCGGGTAGATCACGCGCTCGTGCCCCATGCGCTCGGCGAGCCACGTCGCGACGCGGCGGCCGTTCGAGTCGTGGCGCGGCATGCGGAGGTGGAGCGTCTTCGTCCCCCGCAGCGCGAGCCAGGCGTCGAAGGGGCCCGGCACCGCGCCAGCCGCATTCAGGATGAACTGCAGCCGCTCGGCAAGCGCGTCATCGCGCACGATGGCGATCCCGCCCACCATGTCGCTGTGGCCGTTGAGGTACTTGGTGGTGGAGTGGAGGACGATGTCGGCACCGAGGGCGAGCGGCTGCTGCAGGCAGGGGGTGGCGAAGGTGTTGTCCACCACCAGCACGAGGCCGTGCGCCTGGGCGATGTCGGCGAGGGCCGCGAGATCCGTCAGGTGCATGTTCGGATTCGTGGGCGTCTCGGCGTAGATCATGCGCGTCGCCGGCGTGATCTCGCGCGTCACGTTGGCGAGGTCGCGCATGTCGGCGAAGCTGAAGCTCAGGCCGAACTGCGTGTAGACGCGCTCCATGAGCCGGTGCGAGCCGCCGTACATGTTGGCGCCGCCGACGACGTGGTCGCCGCTCTTCAGCAGCTTCAGCACCGCGTCGAGCGCCGCGAGCCCCGAGCCGAAGGCGAAGCCGTGCCGGCCGCCCTCGAGGCTGGCGACGTTGCGCTCGAGCGCGTCGCGGGTGGGGTTGCGGGTGCGGGCGTACTCGAACCCCTTGTGCCGGCCGAGGCCGTCCTGCGCGTAGGTCGAGGTCTGGTAGATGGGGGTCATCACCGCGCCGGAGAGCGGATCGGGCGCCTGACCCGCATGCACCGCGCGGGTGCCGAATCCGTGCTCGAGATCGCCGTCCTGGACCTGCGTCATCGCTCTGGCCACCGGGTCAATGGAGCCGGAAGCGTACACCGCGTACCGTTCGAATTGCAGCCGCCCGTTGAGAAGCCGCCGGGACGGCCCTAGCTTCGCCACGACTCGAAACCGGGAACTTCATGTCCTCGACCCTGATGATCAGCGTGTCCGGCATGCGCGGCCACGTCGGCACCGACCTCACGCCCGAGCTGGTGGCCCGGCACGCCGCCGCCCTCGGCGCCTGGGCCCGCGACGCCGGCAAGCCGCTCGTGGTGCTGGGCCGCGACGCGCGCACCAGCGGGCCGATGTTCACGCACGCGGCCATCGCGGGACTGATGTCGGTGGGCGTGGACGTGCTCGATCTCGGGATCGTGCCGACGCCCACCGTGCAGATGTCGGTGGAGGAGCACCACGCGGGTGCCGGGCTGATCCTGACGGCGAGCCACAACCCGATCGAGTGGAATGCGCTCAAGTTCGTCGGACCCGACGGCATCTTCCTCGACGCCGAGGCGGGCGCGACGGTGCGCGCGCTGGCGGAACAGGGACCATCACGCTCGGGTTGGGACGGCCTCGGCGTGGTGCGCGAGGATCCGGAGGCGATCGCGAAGCACTTCGCCAAGGTGCTCGCGCTCCCCATGATCGACGTGGCGGCGATCCGGGCCCGCCGGCTGCACGTGGCGCTCGACTGCGTGCGGGGGGCGGGCGGGCGGGCCATCCCGCCGCTGCTCGAAATGCTGGGCTGCCGGGTATCCGGTATCAACCTGGAAACCGATGGCCGGTTTCCGCGGCCGCCGGAGCCCTTGCCGGAGAACCTGGGCGAACTGGGCGAGCTCGTCCGACGGACGGGCGCCGACATCGGCATGGCGGTCGATCCGGACGTTGACCGGCTCGCCCTGGTGGACGAGACGGGCGCGCCGATCGGGGAGGACTACACCCTCGCCTTCGCGGTCCGGACCGTGCTGGCCCGGCACCAGGGGCCGACGCCCACGGTGGTGGTCAACCTGTCCACGAGTCTCGTGGTGGAGGACGCCGCCCGGGACTTCGGGGCCCGCTTCGTCAGGGCGCCGGTGGGCGAGGCCAACGTCGCCCGCGCCATGCGGGACGAGGGGGCCCTGGTGGGTGGCGAAGGGAATGGCGGGGTGATGCTGCCCGCGCTGCATATCGGGCGCGACGCGCCCCTGGGGGTGGCCCTTATCTTGCAAGCACTTGCAGGGTCTGGGCATACCGTCTCGGAACTGGTCGCCCAGCACCCGAGGTATGCCATTGTGAAGGCGAAGGGGCCGCGTGGTGCGGAGTTGCGGCCACTGTACGATGCGTTGCGCGCACGCTTCAGCGATGCGGCACCGGATGAACGGGACGGGCTCAGGCTCGCCTGGCGGGACCGATGGCTGCACGTGCGGCCGTCGGGCACCGAGCCGATCGTGCGCTACATCGCGGAAGCGCCGACGGTGGCCGAGGCGGACGCCCTGATCGCTGCGGCACGAGGCTGACGAAGAGGAGGCTGGGAATACATGTGCGGCATTGTCGGCTACATCGGACCGCGCCAGGCGGCCGGACTGCTCGTTGACGGACTCCGGCACCTCGAGTATCGCGGCTACGACTCCGCGGGCGTGGCGGTGGTGAACGGGAAGGGCCTGGAGATCAAGAAGGCGGCCGGCAAGCTGACCAACCTGGAGCAGGTGCTCCGGGACAGCCCACTCTCGGGCACGGTCGGCATCGGCCACACGCGCTGGGCCACCCACGGCGCCCCGACCACCCCGAACGCGCACCCGCACACCGACCAGACCGGCCGCATCGCGGTCATCCACAACGGCATCATCGAGAACGCCGGCGCCATCAAGAAGATGCTGCAGGCGCGCGGGCACACCTTCCACTCGGAGACCGACACCGAGGTGCTCGCGCACCTGGTGGGCGAGTTCTACGAGGGGAACCTCGAGGAGGCGGTGGCCTCCGCGCTGCGCGACGTCGATGGCGCCTACGGCCTCGCCTTCATCTCGGCCGACGAGCCGGGCGTGCTGGTGGCGGCCCGCAAGGGCTCGCCGCTGCTCGTGGGCGTGGGCGAGGGCGAGTGGTTCGTGGCCTCGGACGCCTCGGCGCTGCTGCAGCACACCCGCTCGGTGGTGTACCTCGACGACGGCGAGATGGCCGTGCTGACGCGCGACGGCTACCGCATCCGCAACCTCGAGACCGCCGAGATCGACAAGCCGATCAACCAGATCGAGTGGGACCTCGCCACCATCGAGCGCGGCGGGTACGCCCACTTCATGCTGAAGGAGATCTTCGAGCAGCCCGAGAGCGTGGAGAACACGTTCCGCGGCCACCTGCTCGACGACGAGGGCACGGCGCGCGTCGCGGGCCTCAACCTCACCGACGACGACTGGAAGCAGATCGACCGGATCATCATCACCGCGTGCGGCACGTCGTGGCACTCGGGGCTGATCGGCGAATACCTGCTCGAGGAGCTCGCTCGCATCCCGACCGAGGTGGAATACGCCTCGGAGTTCCGCTACCGGAACCCGGTGGTGGACAGCCGCACGCTCGTCATCGGCATCTCCCAGTCCGGCGAGACCGCCGACACGCTGGCGGCGATCCGGGAGGCGAAGCTGCGCGGCGCGAAGACGGTGGGGATCGTGAACGTGGTGGGCTCGTCGATCGCCCGCGAGGTGGACGGCGGCCTGTACCTGCACGCGGGCCCGGAGATCGGCGTCGCGAGCACGAAGGCGTTCACGAGCCAGGTGGCGGCGCTGATCCTCGTCACGCTCCGGCTCGCGCGCATCCGCAACCTCGGCATCCTCCAGGGCCGCCACATCATCGACGGCATCCGGAAGATCCCCGACCAGATCCGCTCGATCCTCGACCGGGCGCACGAGATCGAGGCGCTCGCCGAGCAGTACGCGCACTCGACCAACGCGCTCTACCTGGGCCGCGGGGTGAACTTCCCCGTGGCGCTCGAGGGCGCGCTCAAGCTCAAGGAGATCTCCTACATCCACGCGGAGGGCTACCCGGCCGCGGAGATGAAGCACGGGCCCATCGCGCTGATCGACGAGAACATGCCGGTGGTGTTCATCGCGCCCAAGGACGCGGTGTACAGCAAGATCGTGTCGAACATCGAGGAGGTGAAGGCGCGCGGCGGCAAGGTCATCGCCATCGTGAACGACTGCGACGAGCAGATGGCGCGCCTGGCGGACTTCTGCTTCGAGATCCCGACGACGCTCACGATGCTGACGCCGCTGCTCACGGTGATCCCGCTGCAGCTCTTCTCGTACTACGTGGCGGTGCGCCGCGGCTGCAACGTGGACCAGCCGCGCAACCTGGCCAAGTCGGTGACGGTGGAGTGAGGCGGCGATACGCCGAGGCGGTGCGGGCGACCCGATAACGCCCCGCGTCTCGTGAAGCGCCCCCGGTTCCGGGGGCGTTTTCATTGGCGCTGCGGGGTAGAGGCAGGGAGGAGACCCGGGGCCGGCCCCCCGGGCACACCGAACCCGACTGCCAGGAGGGCGCAGATGCCGCACGCACTCGACGATCCCGGCCACGACCAGGCCCCCTCGAACGCCGGCGGGCACGCCACCCACGCGGCCCCGATGACGCACGCGTCGTACGGCCGCTTCGCGGCGATGCTGCTGACGTCGACGGCCGTCATGCTCGTGCTCATGTACTCCATGGTGTACCGCGTCGAGCACCTGCGATGGAGCCAGACGCGCATGTGGATGGCGCTCTTCATGGGCGCCGCCATGACGGTCATCATGCTCGCCTACATGCGCGGCATGTACGCGAACAAGCGGCGCAACGCGATGATCTTCGGCGGGGCGGCGCTGGTGTTCGCGGGCGGGCTCTACCTCGCTCGCAGCCAGCGGACGGTGGACGACCTGGCGTGGATGAAGGCGATGATCCCCCATCACTCCATCGCGCTGACGACGAGCAGCAACGCGCGGCTCTCCGACCCGCGCGTGCGGAGGCTCTCCGAGCAGATCATCGAGTCCCAGACGCGCGAGATCGCCGAGATGGAGGCGCTGATCGCGGAGCTCGAGGCGCGCTGACGCGCGCCCCCCACCAGGCGACCCGGCGGTGCCGACGACCCGATGGCGCCGTGGGTCGACGGCGATCGGCGCCCACCGCCGAGACGATGTGCGCCTGCATGTCCCGCTGTGCGCCGAGCAATGCCGGAACGCCGCGGGCCAGCGCAGGTGCGGGCCATGCGGGCCCGCCGCCGCACGCACGATCGCGACCTATGCGGGGTGCCGTCCGGCGGGAATGGACCACTGGCCGCCGATGCTGGTGATGACGACACGTTCGCGCTCGCGGCCGGCCGCAGCGAGCAACCGGCGCAGCGGCTCGTCCTCCGGCTCGCGGCTCAGGCGGAAGGTGCCGTGATGCACGGGCACGACGTGTCGCGCGCCCATCGCCTGCGCCATGGCCCACGCCTGCTCGGGCGAGACGTGGTTGGCGATCCACGGGTCGTATGCCCCGATGGGCATGATGGCGAGGTCCACGCCGCCCGCCGTGCCGAGCGGGTGGAAGACGTCGGTCTCGGCGGTGTCGCCGACCACGAGCACGCGGTGGCCGCGCCACTCGAGCAGGTAGCTGCCGTAGCCGCGATCGCGGTCCCAGATGAGCCGGGCGCCCCAGTGACGGGCGGGCAGCGCGGTGACGCGCACGTCGCCGACCTGCGTGCTGCCGCCCCAGGCCAGCTCGCTGACGCGATCGAAGCGGCGCACCAGGTCGCGATTGCCGGCCTGCACCACGACGTGCGTCCGACGGGGGAGGCGCGCGAGGGTGCCGCTATCGGTGTGGTCCATGTGCGCATGGGTGAGCAGGATGCCGTCGAGCGGCGGCAGCTGCCGGGGCGAGAGCGCGGGGGGCGAGTAGCGCTTCGGCCCGAGCTTCAGCCAGCCGCGGCCGATCCCGATGCGCTCCTCGAGCACCGGGTCGGTGACGAGCCGCGTGGTGCCCAGCTGGAGGAGCACGGTCGCATGGCCCAGCCAGGCGACGGTGAGGTGGCCGGGGGACCAGGCGGCGGGATCGAGGGGGCGAGGGAGCGCAGTCATCGGAAGTGAGTGTACCCGCGTCCGCGCTATATTTCCCCTCCCTCAACCCGCCAGATCCCATGCGCGTCGTGCTCCAGCGAGTCGCCCGCGCCTCCGTCGCCATCGGGGGGCGCACGGTGGGCGAGATCGGTCCGGGATTCTGCCTGCTGGTCGGGTTCGCGCCCACCGACACGCCGGAGCAGGTGGCGTGGATGGCCGAGAAGGTGGTGGGCCTGCGGCTCTTCGGCGACGCCGAGGGAAAGATGAACCTCGGGCTCGCGGAGGTGGGCGGCGGGCTGCTGGTGGTGTCGCAGTTCACGCTCTACGGCGACGCATCGAAGGGGCGGCGGCCCTCGTTTGTCGACGCGGCGCGGCCCGAGGTGGCGATCCCGCTCTACGAGCGCTTCGTGGCCGAGTTGCGGGCGAAGGGCGTGACGGTGGCCACGGGGGAGTTCGGCGCCGACATGCAGGTGGAGATCCTGAACGACGGTCCCGTCACCCTGCTCCTCGAGCGCACTGCATGAGCCAGCCCGCGTTGGTCCTCGCCTCCGCCTCGCCGCGCCGCCGCCAGCTGCTCGAGATGCTCGGCATCCCCGTGACGGTGCGGCCGTCGCAGGTGCCCGAGGTGCGCCTGCCCGGCGAGATGCCGGTGCCCTACGCCGAGCGGCTGGCGCGCGCCAAGGCGCTCGGCGTGGAGGGGGACCTCGTGCTCGGGGCGGATACGCTCGTCGTGGTGGGCGGCGACGTGCTCGAGAAGCCGACGGACGAGGCCGATGCGCTGCGCATGCTCAAGCGCCTGCAGGGGCGCACGCACGAGGTAGTCACGTCGGTGGCGCTCTCGGCGAGGCGCAACACGCGCGTGCTCACCGACCGCACGCGCGTGACGTTCCGCGCGGCGTCGGACGACACGCTGCGCGACTACATCGCGACCGGCGAGCCGATGGACAAGGCGGGGGCGTACGGCATCCAGGGGTACGGCGCCGCGCTGGTGGAGAAGATCGACGGCGACTTCTTCGGGGTGATGGGGCTGCCGGTGCGGCTGGTGCTCGAGCTTCTGCGGCACGAGGGGGTCGAGTACCGGTTCGGGCAGTAGGCGGTGGCTGAAGCTGCCGCTTGGGC
>DASUOW010000075.1:0-20123 GCA_036276435.1 Gemmatimonadales bacterium | reverse complement strand
CACCGGCGAAGCCGCAGGGGCACGGGTTCATCGCGGCGGCGAGCATGATGCGCGCGGGATAGGTGAGCGTGAACGCGGCGCGGCTCAGCGTGACGAGCCCGTCCTCCAGCGGCTGCCGCAGCACTTCCAGCACGCTGGGCTTGTACTCGCCGATCTCGTCGAGGAAGAGCACGCCTCCGTGCGCGAGGCTCACTTCGCCCGGCCGCGGCGGTGAGCCGCCACCCACGAGGCCGGCATCGCTGATCGTGTGGTGCGGCGCGCGGAACGGCCGCGCCGTGACGAGCGCGCGCCCCGACACGCCCAGGCCCGCCACGCTGTGCACCTTGGTGGTCTCGAGGGCCTCGGCGAGCGTCATGGAGGGCAGGATGCCCGGCAGGCGGCGCGCGAGCATGGTCTTGCCGGAGCCGGGAGGGCCGAGCAGAAGGATGTTGTGCGCCCCGGCGGCCGCCACCTCGAGCGCGCGCTTCGCCGCGGCCTGGCCGCGCACGTCCGCGAAGTCGGCATCGTCCGGCTCCGAGCGTGCCAGCCACGCCGCCGCATCCTCGCGTACCGGAGCCAGCGTGCACTCGCCGGTCAGGTGGCGACACACCTCGTCGAGCGACGCCGCGCCGTAGACGCGCAGCCCCTCGACCACGGCCGCCTCGCGGACGTTGGCGACGGGCAGGAGGAGGCCGCTGGCGCCCGCGTCGCGCGCGCACACGGCGATCGAGAGGGCGCCGCGCACGGGCCGCAGGTCGCCGGTGAGGCCCACCTCCCCCGCGACGACCATTCCCTCCAGCGCGTCGCCCGGCAGCTGCTCGCTGGCGGTGAGGATGCCGAGCGCGATCGGCAGGTCGAAGGCGGAGCCGGCCTTGGGGATGTCCGCCGGGGCGAGGTTGCACGTGATCCGCTTGAGCGGCATCGCGAACCCCGCGTTGGTGAGCGCCGCGGCGACGCGCTGGCTGCCCTCTCGCACGGCGCCCTGCGGCAGCCCCACCGTGGAGAACGACGGCAGGCCGTTGCTGATGTCGATCTCCACGTCCACGCCGTAGGCGTCGACGCCGAGGACCGCGGCGGAGCGGATGCGAGCGAGCACGGGACCCCAGGATGCACAGGATCCCGAACTGTGCTGCGGCACGCGTGCGTCGCGAGAACCGAAACGCGCGTCGGCGTGACCGAAGTCACGCCGCGCGACTCAGCCGTGCGTCGCGCCGAACTTCGCCACCACCTGCTCGAGGTTGAAGTGCAGCCGGTCCGGGCCGAGCCGCTCGCCCAGGGCGGAACGCCGTACCACGTCGAGCACGCCCGGCGTGAGCCCTGCGAGGTGCATCGGCACGCCGTCGGCGTGCAGCTGCCGCTCACCCGCGTCGAGCGCCAGCAGCGCCGTGTATTCGAGGTCGGGCACCGAGCTCAGGTCGATCCCCACCGCCCTGGGGCGGTGAGCCTCGGCGAACTGCCGCACCTTCTCGTGCACGCGGCCGGCGTTCAGGAAGAAGACGCGACCCTCCAGTCGCAGGAGCAGCAGGCCGGGGAACGTCTCGTCGTCCGGATGGTCCGGCGAGAGCGGACGGAAGACATTGGTGCCCCGCTTGCGCCCCAGGACGTACACCGGCGGATCGGTCACCTGATGCGCCAGCCCGAGCAGCGACGCGACGATCGCGACCACGATGCCGCGCAGGGTGCCGAGGGCGATGACGCCGACGAATGCGAAGAGGGCCCAGCGGAACTCCATGTGGCGGACGTGCCGGATCGCGCGGAAGCTCGCCGGCTGGATGAGCCTGATGGAATAGACGATCACGATCGCCGCGAGGGTGGCCTGCGGCATGCGCCCCATCGCCCGGGCGAGCAGCAGCATCGTGAGCAGCGTCGCCACGGCGGTCACCACGCCGGCGAGCTGCGTGCGCGCACCGGCCTGGCGGTTGACCGCCGTCTGCGACGTGCCACCACCCGCAGGCATCGCGCCGAACACGGCACCACCGGCGTTGGCGAGCCCGAGCGCGAGCAACTCGCGATTGGGACGCAGCTCCGGTTCCCCGGGCCCCGCGAACGCACGGGCCGCCGCGATCGACTCGGTGAAGCTCATGAGCGCGATGCCGAGCGCGGCCGGCCAGAGCCAGGCGACGGCCCCGAGCTCGGGCAGCACCACGCGCGGCAGGCCGGTCGGGATCTCTCCCACCACCGCCACGCCATGCGCGGGCAGGTCGAGCAGGCGCGACGCCGCGATGCCGACGGCGATCGCGAGCAGCGGCGCCGGCACCTGCGGCAACCGGTGCTCGACACCGAGCAGCAGCGCGATGGTGAGCAGGCCGACCGCCAGCGTGGCGAGCGACGCCTGCGGCGCCGCGACGAACGTGGCGAGCGCGTCGTGGAAGAACCCGCTCTTCGCGATGTGCACGCCGAGCAGCTTGGGCAGCTGGTCCAGCACGATCACGAGCCCTATGCCCGCCTTGAAACCGACGAGCACCGGCTCCGAGATGAAGTTGGCCACGAAGCCGAGCCGCAGCACCGCCGCCGCCGCCAGTGCGAGCCCGACGAGCAGCGTGAGCGTGGCGACCATGCCGGCGATCGCCGCGGGGTCGGCGCCCGCGTCCCCCGCGGCCAGCTCGGCCGCCAGCAGGATCGCGAGCGTGGTCGTGGTACTCACGCTCAGGACCCGGGACGTGCCCAGCAGCGCGTACAGCAGCGCGGGCACGAGCACGGTGTAGAGGCCCACCTGCACCGGCAGGCCGGCCACGGTGGCGTACGCCATCGCCTTCGGGATCACCACCGCGGACGCGGCGAGCCCCGCCACCGCGTCCGAGCGCAGCCAGTCGGTACGGTAGCCTGCCAGCCATTCGAGCACCGGCGGACGGCGGTTCATCGGGACCCGCCCGCGGCGGCCGACGCGGCGCCACCCGGCGGCGCCAGGCCATTGAGCACGGCCGCCGCCCCGACGACGTCGCCCGTCGCGGCGAAGTCGACGGCGAGCACGTTCGGGAGCTTGCCGCGCACCCGCCGGCACTCCCGCGCCCGGGACACGAGCACCTCCCGCGTGTTGACGAGCTCGGCATTGCTGGGCCGGGGGGAGGGCGTGCTCTCGATCCAGTGGTTCATCAGGAAGAGCGGGTTCTTCGCATCGCCCCGATTCCGGCGGCAGGAGAAGTCGGACGGAGCGTGGAAGGTGTACGGCGTCTCCTGCATCACCGCATAGGCGGGATGGTACCACGAGGAGGTGTCGGTCTGGTTCTCGCCCAGCACCACGAGTCGTCGCCCGCTCCGCACCAGCTCGCCCAGCGTGGGGAACGGCGCGCGCCAGGGCCCGGCATACAGGTACGGCCCCAGCCCCTGCGCCTCGAAGGCGGCGACCAGCTCGGCCGGCGAGGCGCGATCCTCGATCACCACCAGCAGCACCTCGCCCGGGTGCTCCACGAGGAACCTCCGCAACTGGGCGAGCGCCGAGTCGAACGGCGTCGCACCGAGCTCGCAGAAGCCGTGGCACATGTACAGCCCAGTCGGGCCGCCCGGCCCCGAGAGCCGGTCCCGCACG
Source organism: Gemmatimonadales bacterium (assembly GCA_036276435.1). Lineage (GTDB taxonomy): Bacteria > Gemmatimonadota > Gemmatimonadetes > Gemmatimonadales > GWC2-71-9 > JAGGAG01. Next base: position 16,618 of record DASUOW010000075.1, on the reverse strand, counting down.
CGCATCGCGGCCGCGAACGCCTCCGGGCCGATCGCCACTTCGTACTTCCGGCGCTGCTCCTCGGTCTCGAAGTCCGTCTTGATGCGATCCTCCACCGGGTGCCCGTGCACGACGTCGATCAGCAGCGCGCGGATGCCGCGCTGCAGCAGCAGCGGGATCGCGAGGTCCTGGTTCGGGAAGAGCCACGAAGGATCGTCGGCCGAGCCCATGGCGTTGTGCGCACCCGCAAGCGTGACATCATCGAGGCGCCGGTCGCAGAGCGCGGCGGAGCCGTTGCACTCGATGACGGGCTGCGACGCCGTCGCGACCGACGTCGGACGCAGCCGGGGCAACATGGCGACCGCTCCGAAACCGGCGGAGACGAGGACGACCAATCCCGTCACGATCGCCAGCGCGGGGTTGAGGCTGAGGGGCTCCGCCTCCGCGAGGTCGGCGTCGGCAACCGGAGCCACGAGCGTCACCACCGCGTGCACGGTCACGGCGAGCAGCAGCACGCCCAGGACGACCGTTACCACGGAAAGGGTCGCGAGCGGTGCCGCGACCGCGAAAGCACCGAGCACGAGCAGGCACGCGATGCGGGCGATCTCCCGTGGAATCGTGGCCTGGCGCCCCGCCAGCTCGTGGAGACCGCGCAGTGCCACCGCCCGAAGCCGCGCGGGCGCGATGAGGGCCGCGACGGTGGCGATGGAGACGACGGCGACGATGCCGATGCCGACGGCCCAGTAGCGGATCCCGTCCGCGAAGGCGCTCCACAGCTCCGCCGCCAGGGGACGGAACGCAGGATCGGCGACCACGCCCGCGACGGCGGCACGACCGAGCGGCACGAGCAGTGCGAGCGTCGCCGCGATCGCGAGCAGGCCGATGCCGGCATCGAGCAGGGCCTGCCGCCGCCGCGGCGCGAGGGCAAGCGCGAACGCGACCAGGAGCATCCCTGCCACCACGCCCCATCGCGCCAGCGACCGGATGCGCGAGGCGGCCCTCAGCAGGCCCAGCACGCGCGCACCCACGGCACCGGTCATCCGCGTCTCGATGACGGTGCGCACGTCGAGTGGGATGCGTCGCGCGACGTCCGGGCTCACCGTCTCGAGCGTGCCGCGCAGCAGCACCCCCACGTCCGGCATCGACAGGATCACGCGCTCCGCCCCCTCGGAGAACAGCAGGGCGTGCGCCTCGCGCGCCCCGCGCCGCGCCAGGGAGTGGAACGGCGCCGAGTTGACCACGGCCTGGGCCATCGCCGTGATGACGGGCTTCACGCCGGTCAGGTCGCGGTTGGCGGCCACGACGCCTTCGGCGATCTCTCGCGCGACGAAGTTCGCCACCGCCGGCCGGTCGAGCGCCGCGACGAGCCGGGCGCTGAACGCGTCCTCGTCGAGGACGGCCCGTGCCAGGTGGGCGACCGCGGCCGACGCACCGGCGAGGAGCAGGCCGACGATCAGCAGCACGTTCGCGACGTAGCGCTTCATGAAGGGATCCCTATCTTGGCGAGGAGAGGCACCAGTGTGGCGGCGCCGGGTGTATAGCATAGCGCTCCCGCAAGGGGGGCGCGCGCCGCCCACCTCCGGTGGCGGACCGGCCTCGTTCCATTGGCCGTTCTTACAATGGCCCATCGGCCGATGCGCCGCCCCCGGGCGGCACTCTAGCTTCGGTGTCGAAACGCCCGAGCCTCGGCCCCCGGCCATACGAGCCACGAACCCGGAAAGACCTGATGAGCACCTCGCTTCTCGACCTGGCCCGACAGTACGTCACGCCCGACATCGTCGAACGTCTGGCCACCTTCACCGGCGAGACCCCCGCCGCCGCCACCAAGGCCATCGGTGGCGCCGCGCCGGCGGTGCTGGCGGGCATGCTCAACTCGGCCCAGGACGCGAACGGCCTGACCCAACTGGTGAACCTGTTCCAGCAAGGCAAGTTCGATGGCAGCATGCTGAACAACGTCGCGGGGGCCTACTCGGGCAGTTCGATGGACGGCCTGATGAAGATGGGCGGGCCGCTCCTTGGGTCGCTCTTCGGCGCGCGGTCCAACGGACTCGTCGATCTGCTGGCCGGCTACGCCGGCATCAAGAAGTCCTCGGCCATGGCGCTGCTGAGCGCCGTGGCGCCGCTGGTCATGAGCCTCATGGGCCGGCAGCTGAGCGCGAAGGGCGGCATCACCGCGGGCAACCTCAAGGACCTCCTCGCCTCGCAGCGCGGCGCCATCACCGCCTCCGCGCCGCCGGGCCTGGGACAGCTCCTCGGCATCGGCGACCTCTCCGGCCTCGGGGCCAACCTGGGCCAGCAGGCGCGCAGCATGACGCCGGTGCCGGCGGCGGCTCCGGGTGGCGGCCTGCGCAAGCTGCTGCCGATCATCATCGCCATCGTCGCCCTGCTCCTGCTGTTCGTGCTGCTGCGCAGTTGCGGCGCGTCGCCGGAGACCGTCACGCCGCCGCGCGACACGGTGAACACCATGACCCCGGGCACCGCTGCCCCCGCTGCATCGAGCGTCGAGCGGACACCGCAGGTTCGCGGCGGCGGCATCGATACCGCGGCGATCCAGCGGGCCTCCGGCATGACGCCGTCCGCCGACACGCCGACGCCGGCCCCGGTCGCCGCACCGTCGGGTGGCGGAGCGATGGGCGGCCAGGGCACCTCTGGCCAGGCCCCCTGACCCGACTCGGCACCACATGACCAGATCGCCCCGTCGGCAGGAACCGACGGGGCGATCATCATTATTCATGGCGCGACGTGCCCGTCAGCCCGGGGGCACGCCGCGCACGCTCACGGCCGTACCCCTTCCCGGTTCGCTCGTGATGGCGATGCGCGCACCCCAGCTCTCCACCAGCCGCCGCACGATCGAGAGCCCGAGCCCCGAACCACTCGTCGTCGTCGAGAACTGCGGCTCGAACACCCGGGGCAGCAACTCGGCGGGAATGCCGGCTCCGTCGTCGCGCACCGAGAATCCGTCCGCGCACGTCTCCACCTCGATCTCGCGCGCGCCCGCGTTGCGCGCATTCTCGAGCAGGTTGACGAGCACTTCCTTCACCTCGTCGCGCCGGGCCCGGACCGGCGCCGCGGCGAGGCCGGCGATGCGCACCGAGGCCCCCTCGCCCGCGAGCGCGTAGAGCTGCCCCACCTCGCGCGCCACCGCCGCGAGATCCACCGACTCGAGCGGCGCCCCTCCATCGGAGGGGGCGCCGAAGCGGCTGAACGCCCGCGCCACGGTGTCGAGCCGGTCGATCTCGCCAAGGATGCGAGCCGTGGTCTGCTCCAGCGTCTCGGCATAGTCGCCCCGCCGGTCGCGCCAGGTGCGCTGGAGATGCTGGATGCCGAGCCGCATGGGCGTGAGCGGATTCTTGATCTCGTGCGCCACCTGTCGCGCCATCTCGCCCCACGCGAGCACGCGCTCCGCGCGCGACAGCTCGGTGACGTCCGTGAGCGCGATCACCACGCCGCCGTGGTCGCCGCCGAACGAGGCGAGCTGGGCGGAGACGCGCCGCTCGCCCTGTGCCACCTCGAGCGACACCTCCCCCGCCACGTGCGCGCGCCGGGCCTCCGCCGACGCGTCGGCCAGCGGCTGCCACTCGACCGGCAGGCTGGTCTCGAACGGCATGCCCTCCACGAGCGGCGTCTGCAGCAGCGCGGCCGCCTGCGCATTGGCGAGCAGCACCTGCCCCTCGCCGTCCAGTGCCACCACGCCGGTGGAGACGGTGGCGAGCACGCGCTCGGTGCGCCGTCGCGCCGCCTCGAGCGCCTCGCGACCGGCGCGCAGGTCGGCCTCCACGCGCCGGAAGGCACCGAAGACGGGCTCGAACTCGGTGGGATGCGTCGCATCCTCCTCCAGCGGCGGCGACGGCTCCCCGGCGCCGAGCGCCAACGCGGCTCGGCGCAGCGAGCCCACCGGCCGCGCGAGCGTCCGCGCCGTGCGCTGCGCCGCGACGATGGCGGCGGCAAGGCCCGTCACCAGTGCGAGCAGCAGCGCGAACGCGAGATCCTCGCGCGGCCCCCCGGGCAGCGCCGCGCGATGCTGCGGCAGCGCGAGCACGCCCAGTTGCGACGGTGGCCCCGGCCGGATGAGCCGGTAGCCCACGCGGTCGGCGAGACCGCGCGCCGGCCCGTCACGGATGTCGTCGAGGCGGCCCTGCAACGCGAGGCTGCGGAAGGCCTGCTCGTCCATGAGCGGGGGCAACACGCCCAGGTCGGCGAGCACCGAGGCACTCGTCCCGGCGAGCCGGCCGCCGCGGTAGTAGCCGAAGTGCGCGTCGACGCGATCGCTGAGCACCCGGAGCGCGGGACCGATGGAGTCCTGCTCCGCCTCGAGCAACCCGCCCGAGGCATGCATGACGTCGAGGAGCCGGTGGCTCACGAGCGCATCCGCCGCCCGGCGCGCCTCGCTCGCCAGCTGACCGAAGCCCCACAACGCGAGCGCCGCCGCCGGCACGATGAAGAAGAGGGACAGCGTCAGCGCGACGTTGCCACGGAACGACTGGCGGATGGTGCGCAGCCGCAGCTCGGGCAGCGTCTTGCCGGCCAGGTAGCCCGTCACGACCCAGAGGAGTCCGAGCAGCGCCGCATCGAGGAGCAGCAGCACGGCGCCGCGCAGCAGCAACGAACCCGGCGCGCCCAGGGACAGCTGCACGGTCACGGCACGGGTGGTGTCGGCCACCACGAGGGGACGGCGGGACTGCACCACCCAGCCGTCGCGCCGCCAGCGCATCGCCCCCGCCGTCTCGCTGCCCGCCTGCGGCGGTGCGAGCGCGAGCTGATACGACGGGCGGCCCTCCTCGTGCGGCTCGAGCAGGCGGCCGAGCCGGCTGGGCGCCACGAGGCGCGTGCCCGGACCCACCACCGCCACGAGGGTGGCGCTGTCGGTCACCGGGGCGAAGAGCACGTAGTGCAGGCCGGGCACCGCCTGCACCGCCACGACCGAGTCCCGCCGGGGCGCGTGCGCGACGAGCGAGTCGAGCAGGCCACGGCGCACCTCGAGCGAATCGAGCGCGAGCTCGGCGTACCAGCCGCGCCCCGGCTCCCACAGCGCGAGGTGCACCGGGTAGCCCTGTGTCGCGAGCAGTGACCGCCGCCACAGCGCGAACAGCTCGGCCGCGCCCGTGGGCGCCGGCGCGGCAGCGATGTCGTCGGCGAAGAGGCCGACGAGGCCCCGCGCCACCGGGTCCTCCGCCTCGCCCAGGCGTCCCACCTCGCGCTGCGCGAGCTGGGTGCGGCCGCGCAGCTCGGCGCTCCACGTGAGCAGCGAGGCCAGGCTGCCCGTGGCGAGCGCGATGCTGACCACCGCATGAGCCGGCGGCACGGGGAACGCCACCACCATCAGCGCGGGCAGCCAGAGCAGCGGGAACCACGCCGGCCAGCCGTTCGAGGGATCCCAGACCACCGTGCCCACGACCGCGGCACCGACCGCCAGCGCGACACCGAGCCACGTCCATCCCACCCCGCGGCGCGGGGCGCCGCCGCCATGCATGAGCGCCGATGCCAGCAGCACGAGCGCCGCCCCGGTCAGGAACAGCGCCACCTGCCACGACACCCACAGTCCCATCGGCGTGCCGCCGGCCGGCGGCACGATGCCGCGACTGAGGTCGCCGACGAGGTAGGGCGTCGCGACGACGAGTCCCGTGCCCACGGCCACGCGCCACCAGCGTCGTGGCAGCCGGCGGTGCCACAGCCGGATCGCGGCCAGCAGCACCAGCATCGCCGTGAGCGCCAGGACGCCGGCCGAGCCCGTGAAGGGCGCGGCGTTGCTGAAGAAGTAGGTCGCCGGCGAGAAGAGCGACGGCGCGCCCACCAGCGGCCCCACCGGCGCACGCAGCGGCAGCCAGAGCAGCAACGGCGCCAGCAGCCAGCGAGCGAACACCGCGTCGGCCGCCACGATCCCCGCGAGCAGCACGAGGAGCAGCAGCACGGCGACGGCGGGGCCGCCGCGTGCCAGCACCAGCGCACGCGCGTCGGCCTGGCCCGGCGGGATCGGCAGCACGCTGAAGAGGCAGCGCGGTCCGGCGGTGGTGGGCTCGCAGTAGTCGAACACGTCGGGGCTGTCGGGCGCCGCACTCGGACGGAGCACCTCGAGCGCCACCTGCGTGCTCGCCCGGAAGCGCTCGGCGAGGCTGCCCTCGCGGGCCGGCACCGACGGATGGGCCCAGACGAGCACGCTCGCGACCACCGTGCGGCCCCGCGCCGAGTGGCGGCGGCTCTCGAGGGTCACGTAGTATTGGCTCCAGGCCGCGGCGATCGAGTCACCCTGCGGCTGCGGGGCGAGGCGGTGGCGACCGGCCCAGGCCCACGGCGTCCCGTCGTGCTCGAGGATGGCCACGCCGGCGTCTAGGCCGGTCCGCCGCAGTACCCGTTCCAGGGCACGGAACGCCTCGGCCCGGTCGAGCGAGGCCAGCGGCACGGCGGCGTCGGCGAGGGCCTCGGTCAGGTCGAAGGCGCCATGCAGTTCCGTACCCAGGCGGCCGCCGGCGGCTTCGACGATCGCCTCGCGCTCCGCATCCCAGTGGCGCTCGATGCGGCCGAGGCGATACTGCACGACGAGGAGGACGAGCGCCGTCAGGGTGAGGAGGCCGGCCAGCGCCTGACGCGACGGGCGTCGATCACGCGGCAGCACGGCGGCCGTCAGGAGCGCGGCCCCGGCGGCCGACCATGCCCACACGTCCTCGGCGGCGCGCAACCACTCGCCCGAGAGCATGAGGGTCAACGCGAGCAGCGGCACCCACCAACGGATGCGATGAGCAATCACGGCCAGGCCTGGCGTTTGAAATCCCTTCTCCCCGCTGAAGCGATGCAGCGCTTCGCGGAGTGTCCCTTCCTGCTGGTTCCCGTCGGCGGGACCGCGCTGCAGAGCGCGCGCCTGCCGCTCGGCACGGACACGATCATCGTGGAGCACCTCGCCGACGACGTGTCGGCGCGCCGGGGCATCGTGCGGGCGCCGGCGCTCGAATACGGCGTGCATCCGGCGACGCGCGCCTCCGAGGGCGGCGTGGCCCTGCGCCGGAAGACGCTCCACCGGGTCGTGAACGAACTTATCGACTCGTGGGAGACGGGTGGAGGCGTACGCCACTTCGTCCTGCTCACCGCGCTGGCCAACGAGGCGCACCTCGAAGCCCTCAGCACGATCCGGACCGAGGAAGCCGAGGTGCACACGGTGGACATCTTCGGCCTGGACTTCGAGCACCGGCTGCGCAGCACGACGCCGGGGGCCCGCCTGGGCGAGCTGGTCACCTCACTCATGATGCACATCGCACCCGCGCTGGTCGGGCCCATGGCGAGCGGGCCGGCCACGGAGAGCGTCGAGATGTTCGGGGACGGGGCGGTCTTCGCCTCGCCCCGCACGGGCCAGGCCGTCTACGAGTTCATGCTGGAGCGGATCCTCCATCTGGTGGACCGCTCCATAGCCGAAGGATGACGATGTCCAGGACGCTGTTGCTGCTCACCCTGATCCTCCCGGCGTCGCTCCAGGCGCAGATGCGCTCCACCTCGGCCTACGTCGTCACCCAGAACGGGCGCGAGGTCGGCAAGGAGCGACTCACGCTCGACTCTCCGGGTACCGGCCTCGCCAATCGCCGCATGCAGGTGGAGGCGACCACGCTCGCGGGGCACCGGTCGGAAGCGGTGCTCAGCCGCGACGCCGAGGGCCGCTTCGACGCGCTGCAGATGGAGTTCACCGACAGCGCCGGCACCGAACTGATCCGTGCCGGCCTCCGGGGCAACCGGATCATCATCACGTCGTCGGGGCCGGCGGGCCGTCGCACGCGCGAGCTGCCGGTCGTGGACAACATCGTCCCGCTCGACCAAGGCATGCACAGCCTGCTCTACCTCGCCGCCAGACAAGCCACACCGGCGGGACGTGCGCTCACGGGACTGTACCTGCGCACGGGGCGGCAAGCCGCCTTCACGGCCACGCGGCGGGACATGGGCAGCCGCGGCAGCGCCGTGGACTTCACGGGGGACGTCAAGGGCCAGATGCTCCTCGACGCCGGCGGAGAAATGTTGCGTCTCGACGTGCATTCCTCGGGCATCTCGCTGAACCAGCTGCCCCGCTGATCCGGCGACCGCAAACGTCAAACGCTTGTTTTTCAATGATTTAGCGATTGACACCGACCACGTTCCAGATTGCGTCTCACCTTGAAACCTTTTCTCCGGGGCGGCCGTAGATTGGCCGTCCCTTCGATTTAGCCCTTCACCCGGGAACACGCATGAACGCTCGGTGGTTCGCCCTCCTCGTTGCGGTGGCGGTCGTGCCGGAGGCCCGCGCCCAGCAGCCCGATACGTCGCTGCTCGTGCGCCCGGCCACGACCGCCACGCTGACGCTCGCCGAGGCCGTCGCCCAGGCGCGCGAGAACAGCCCGACGTACCGGCAGGTGGTGAACAACGCCGATCCGGCCAACGCCGCCGTCCGGGCTGCGTATGGCGCCTTCATCCCGAACGTCGGCGCGAGCGGTGGGGTGAACTACACCGGCGCCGGCAGCCAGTTCTTCGGCGGCCAGACGTTCACGCAGCCCTCGTCGTACGGCTCGAGCTACCAGCTCGGCTTCGACTGGACCCTGAGCGGCTCCACGATCTTCGGCACCTCGGCCGCGAAGGCGTCGCGGCGGGCCGCCGAGGCCGACGTCTCGCAGGGTGGGCTGTCGCTCTCGGAGCAGGTCATCACCCAGTACCTCAACGCGCTGCAGACGCAGGCCACCAGCGACGTGGCCCGCCAGCAGCTGCGACGCAACCTCGACTTCCTTCAGCTCACCACGGCGCGCCAGCGGGTGGGCCAGACGTCGCTGTACGACGTGCGCCAGGCGGACGTCACGGCGAACAACTCGAAGGTGGACCTGCTCCGCGCCCGGCAGGCGGAGGTGGACCAGAAGCTGGAGCTCCTCCGGGTCATGGGCGTGACGATGGACCTCCCGATGGAGCAGCTCGCCCTGACCGACACCTTTCCGGTCCTCGAGCCCACTTGGCCGCTGGAGGACCTGATGCGGGAGGCGGCCGAGAACAACCCCGGGCTGCAGGCGGAGCGGGCACGCGCCTCGGCGTCGCGCGCGGTGCTCAAGCAGGCCAAGTCGTCCTTCTTCCCGTCCCTGTCCCTCAACGGCGGCTGGTCCGGCTTCACCCAGCAATTCTCGAACGTGGACCAGGAGATCGCCAACGCGCAGTCGGGCGCGATAGCCAGCGCGCAGCAGTGCCGCGACGACAACATCATCCGCGGCAACGTCGGGCTCAGCACCGTGCCCGACTGCAACGCCGCCAACGGCCTGGACGCCTCGGGTCTCCAGCTCCAGTCCTCCGTGACGCAGGCGATCACGGACCAGAACGACGTGTTCCCCTGGAGCTTCACCAACAACCCGTTCGTCGTGAACCTGGGGATCTCGATCCCCATCTTCCAGGGCTTCTCGCGGGGCCAGCGGGTCGCGGAGGCGCGCGCCCAGCAGCGGAACGCCGACGAGCAGGTCCGCGCCCTCGAGCTGCAGCTCCGCACCACCGTCGCGAGCCGGCTGCAGGCCACGAAGACGACGTACGACGTCATCGCCGTGCAGCGCCAGAGCCAGGAGGCGGCCACGCAGCAGCTGGCCCTGGCGCAGGAGCGCTACCGCCTCGGCAGCGGCACCGTGCTCGAGGTGTCGGACGCCCTGAATGCCGTGACCGCGGCCGACGCCGCGTACATCAACGCCGTATCCGATCACCAGCGGGCCATCGTCGCGCTCTACGCCGCGCTCGGCCGCAACTACCGCTAGGAGCGACCATGACGCGCAGGATGAAGTGGGGAATCGCCGCTGCCGTGCTCGCGACCGTCGTCGCGGGGGGCCTGTTCGCGGCCAAGAAGAAGAAGGACAACGCCGCGACCGAAGTGCGCCTCGAGCAGGTGGGCCGCAAGGATCTCGTCGCGGCGGTCACCGCGAGCGGCAAGATCGAGCCCGAGACCAAGGTGGACGTCAGCGCCGACGTCACCGGCCGCATCATGAAGATCGGCGTCAAGGAGGGGGACGTCGTCCGGAAGGGCCAGTTCCTCATCCAGATCGACCCGGCCCAGTTCGAGGGCGCGGTGAAGCGGAGCGAGGCCCTGCTCTCCTCCAACCAGGCCTCGCTGCTGCAGGCCCAGGCCAACCGCGACCAGTCGGCGCGCCAGCTCACGCGCGCGCTCGAGCTGCAGAAGAGCTCGCCGAACCTCATCTCGGTCGAGGCGGTGGAGCAGGCGCAGCAGGCCGCCGACGTGGCGAAGGCGGTGTACCAGACGAGCCTCGCTCAGGTGGAGCAGGCCCGCGCCGCGCTGAAGGAGGCGAAGGACAACCTCGCCCGCACCACGCTCTACGCGCCGATCTCCGGGCGCGTCACGCGCCTCGCGGTGGAGGAGGGCGAAGTGGCGGTGCCGGGCACCTTCTCGCGCGAGACGGGCCTGCTGCTCACCGTGGCCGACATGTCCACGATCATCGCCAAGGTGCAGGTGGACGAGACCGACGTGGTCCGGCTGGCGCAGGGCGACTCGGTCCAGGTCACGATCGACGCCTTCCCCGACACCAGCTTCGTGGGCCGGGTGAGCAAGGTCAGCAACAGCGCCAAGCTCACCTCGACGTCCACGCAGAGCGGCTCCACGGACAAGGCCGTGGACTTCGACGTCGAGGTGGTGCTGGTGGCGCCCCCCGAGGACATCCGGCCCGACCTGAGCTGCACGGCGCGCATCGTCACCGACACGCGCGACGAGGCGCTCAGCATCCCGATCATCGCGCTCACCGTGCGCGAGCACGAGGACCTGCCGATCGAGGACACGAACGCCAAGGCGACTCCGGCGTCCCAGGGCGCCAAGCCCCAGGCCGACACGGCGAGCCCCGGCGCCAGCAAGAAGAAGAAGGAGCGCGAGGGCGTCTTCGTGGTCCGCGACGGCATCGCGACGTTCCGCCCGGTCAAGGTGGGCGTGGCGGGCGACGAATACTTCGAGGTGCTCGACGGCCTGCGCGGCGGCGAGACGATCGTGGCCGGCACCTACCAGGCCATCCGCGACCTGAAGGACGGCGCGAAGGTGAAGGAAGCGAAGCCCGACGAGGGCAAGAACGGCAAGGGCAAGCCGGAGGAGAAGCGCTCATGAGCCAGCCGGTCATCCGCATCCGCGACCTCGTGCGGCACTACGTGATGGGCAGCGAGACGGTGCAGGCCCTGCGCGGCGTGACGCTCGACATCAACCGGAACGAGTACGTGGCGATCATGGGCCCCTCGGGCTCGGGCAAGTCGACGATGATGAACATGGTGGGCTGCCTCGACACGCCCACCAGCGGGGAGTACTGGCTCAACGGCCAGGAGGTCTCCCGCCTGAGCGACGACGCGCTGGCCCGCGTGCGCAACAAGGAGATCGGGTTCGTCTTCCAGACCTTCAACCTCCTGCCCCGCGCCACGGCGCTCCACAACGTGGAGCTGCCGCTCGTCTACGCCGGCGTCAACGGCAAGGACCGGCGCGACCGGGCGATGCACGCCCTGGAGATCGTGGGGCTCGCGCAGCGCGTGCACCACCGGCCCAACGAGCTCTCGGGCGGCCAGCGCCAGCGCGTCGCCATCGCGCGCGCGCTGGTGAACAGCCCGTCGATCCTGCTGGCCGACGAGCCCACCGGCAACCTCGACTCCACCACGTCGGAGGAGATCATGGGCGTCTTCGGCGAGCTGCACGCGCAGGGCCAGACGGTCATCATGGTGACGCACGAGCCCGACATCGCCGCCCACGCGGCGCGCACCGTCGTGCTGCGCGACGGGCGCGTCGAGAGCGACCGGCTCACCCGCGACGCGGCCGCCTGATGCGCTGGTTCGAGGCGGTCCGGCTCGCGTTCCGGACGATCCGCACCCAGAAGCTGAAGAGCTTCTTCTCGCTCATCGGCGTGCTGATCGGCGTCACCTTCCTCATCGCGGTGGTGTCCATCGTCACGGGCATGAACCGCTACATGGAGGACCGCTTCGCGAACAGCCTGATCGGGCTCAACACCTTCATGCTGCGGCAGCGGCCGGCGTTCACCAGCGGCAACGTGCCGGACGACGTCTGGCGCGGCTGGATGCGCCGTCCGCGCATCACGTACGCCGACGCGGACTTCGTGCAGCAGCGGATGACGACCCCGGTCACGTACGCGAAGTTCTGCAGCGACCGCGGCACGGTGACCTACGGCGCCAAGGTGGCGAAGGACATGGAGCTCATCGGCACCGAGCCGAGCTATTTCCAGATCAAGGACTACAAGCTCACCGCCGGCCGGCCGTTCACGGCGCAGGAGGTGAAGGTCGGCGCACGCGTGGTGGTGATCGGCCAGGCGATGTCCGACAAGCTGCTCGAGGGCGTCGACCCGATCGGCAAGGAACTGCGGATCGGAGGCATCCCCTACCGCATCATCGGGCTGGTGGAGAAGCAGGGGACGCTGTTCGGGCTCTCGCTCGACAAGTTCGCGATCTTCCCCTTCACCGCCCCCGGGCGGCGGATGATCTGCCCGATCAACGTGCTCGACCACCTCGTCATCCAGGCGTCGGGCCCGACGACGATGGTGGCCGCGATGGGCGAGGTCGAGGCCCTGATGCGCACCCGGCGCCACCTCAAGCCGGGCGACGAGAACAACTTCTACCTGCAGACGTCGGAGTCGGCGCTCGAGGGCTGGAAGAAGGTGTCGAAGATCCTGATCACGTTCCTGCCGATGCTGGTGTCGATCTCGCTCATCGTGGGCGGCATCGTGATCATGAACATCATGCTGATGGCGGTGGCCGAGCGTACCCGCGAGATCGGCATCCGCAAGGCGCTCGGCGCCCGCCGGCGGGACATCCTGGCGCAGTTCGTGGTGGAGTCCGCCACGCTCTCCGCGCTCGGCGCGCTCCTCGGCATCGGCACCGGCATCCTGCTCGCGTTCGTGGTGCGGGCCGTGACCCCGCTGCCGGCGGCGATCGCACCGTGGTCCATCGTGCTCGGCGTCGTCGTGGGCGTGCTCGTCGGCGTCGTCGCGGGCGTGTACCCGGCCAACCGCGCCTCCAAGCTCGATCCCATCGTCGCCCTCCGGGCGGAGTGACCGATGCAGCTCAGCCGTGTCTTCGAGGGGATGACGATCGCGCTCGACTCGCTGCGCTCCAACAAGGTGCGCGCCGCACTGACGATCCTGGGGGTCGCCATCGGGGTCATGGTGGTGATCGCCATGGCGTCGGCCATCACGGGCGTCAATCGCAGCATCACCTCCATGCTCGAGTCGGCGGGCCCGAAGACCTTCTTCGTCTACCGGTTCTTCCAGGGCGGCATCAACATCTCCGACGGCTCCGACGAGCTGTCGCCGTGGCGCAGGAACCCCTGGCTCACGGTGGCCGACGCCGAACTGATCCGCGGCCTGCCGTCGGTGCGCGACGTGTCGGTGAGCGAGGGCACGAACGGCCCGGTGAGCTACGAGGGCAAGGACCTCAAGAGCGTCCAGATCGCGGGGTTCGGGCCGGCATGGGTGCTCGTGACCGGCGGCAACATCGTCGCTGGCCGGAGCTTCACGCCCGTGGAGTACGCCGCGGGCGCGCGGGTGGCGGTCATCAACGACAAGCTCGCCGAGTCGCTCTTCCCCGGCGTGGACCCCATCGGCAAGACGATCCGCGTCTTCGGCCAGCCGTTCGAGGTCATCGGCATGCACGTCGAGGCGGCCTCCCTCTTCGGCGGCGGCGACCAGGTGCGCATGGCCATCCCGCACAGCTCCTTCGAGAAGGTGGCCGACTACTGGAAGGGCTGGATGGAGATCGCCGTGCTGCCCGTCGACGGGGCCACCACGCTCGAGGCACAGGACGAGGTGATCGCGGCGCTGCGCGCCAAGCGCGGCCTCAAGCCGCTCGCCGAGAACAACTTCGCCGTGGTGTCGCAGGACAAGCTGCTCGACACGTTCAACCAGGTCACGTTCGGGTTCTTCGCCGTGATGGTGGCGCTCTCGGGCGTGGGGCTCATGGTGGGGGGCGTGGGCGTGATCGCGATCATGATGATCTCCGTCACCGAGCGCACCCGCGAGATCGGCGTCCGCAAGGCGCTCGGCGCCACCAAGCGCGAGATCATGTTCCAGTTCCTGGTGGAGGCCGCCACGCTGACGCTCGTCGGCGGTGCGGTCGGCATGGCGCTCGGCGCCCTGATCTCGGTGGCGATCGCGAAGTTCTCGCCCATCCCGGCGTCGGTGCCGCTGTGGTCGGTGGTCACGGCCCTCCTCGCCTCCGTGGTCACGGGAGTGCTGTTCGGGCTGTACCCCGCGTTCCGCGCCGCCCAGCTCGACCCGGTGGAGGCGCTGCGGTTCGAGTAGCGATTTGGGGCATGCGATAGCTTTCCCCGCATGCCCCTCCTGGAAGCCATCCGCCTCGCCCTGAACGCCGTCTGGTCGGCCAAGCTCCGGTCGTTCTTCACCCTGCTCGGCATCCTCGTCTCGGTCGCGTTCCTGGTGGTGGTGGTCGCCGTCATCCAGGGCATGAACGCGTACGTGCGCGAGAACCTGACCGGGGCGATGATCGGCACCAACGCCTTCCAGGTCCGCCGCACCCCCATCGCGGTCGGGCTGCTCGACGACTCCACCATCCGCGCCATCAACAAGCGCCCCCGCATCACCCGGGCCGACGCGGAGGCGATCCGGCTGGCGCTCCCCGACGCGCAGGCCGTGTCGATGCAGTCGGGCTGGCCCACGCCCATCAGCGACGTGGAGTACCGCAACCGCACCGTCGCCAGCGTCCTCGTCTTCGGCGTCACCCCGCCCTACCAGATCGTGCAGGACTACACCTACCTCGCCGGCGACCCCCTGGCCGACCCGGACGTCACCGAGCGCCGGCTGGTGGTCACGCTGGGCCACGAGGTGGCCGAGAAGCTGTTCGACGTGCCCGAGCGCGCGGTGGGACGCACCGTGCGGGTGGACGGCCGCGAGCTGCGCGTGAAGGGCGTCATCGCGCAGAAGGGGCGCGTGCTGGGCCAGTCGTTCGACGGGTTCATCCTGATGCCGCTCTCGACGTTCGAGGCGTACTACGGGCGCCGCAAGACCACCGTGGTGTCGATCAAGATGGCCGACGCCGAGCTGATCGACGACGGCATGGCCCGCGCCGAGGAGGCGATGCGCATCGCGCACCGGCTGCGTCCGCAGGAGGCGAACGACTTCACCGTGGACAAGGCGGACGCGCTGGTGGCGTTCTGGAAGCAGCTGACACGGGTGCTGTTCCGGATGATCCCGGGCGTCGTGGCCGTGGGCATCGTGGTGGGCGGGATCGTGATCATGAACATCATGCTGATGTCGGTGACGGAGCGCACCTACGAGATCGGCCTGCGGAAGAGCCTCGGCGCCACCCGGGCGGACATCAAGCGGCAGTTCCTCGTCGAGTCGGTGGTGCTCGCCATGCTGGGCGGGGCCCTCGGTGTCGCGGTGGGCTGGCTGTTCGCGTTCCTCGTCACGACCTTCACGCCCCTGCCGGCGCGCGTGACCGGGTGGTCCGTCGGCGTGGCACTCGCGCTCGGCGCGGGAACGGGCGTGCTGTTCGGCGTCTATCCGGCGAGCCGGGCGGCACGGCTCGACCCCATCCAGGCGCTGCGGGCCGAGTGATGCTGTTCCCCAACATCACCGAGGGCGTGATCGTGGCCATGGACACGATGCGCAGCAACAAGCTGCGCTCGGCGCTGACCGTGCTGGGCGTCGTGATCGGCGTCGCCACGGTGATGACGATCGCGTCCATGGTGCAGGGCGTGCGCACGCAGATCTTCAACGCCGTCGAGGTGGCCGGCCCGACGGCGTTCTACGTGATGCGGTTCTTCTCCCAGACGCCGCTCAATCCCGACCGCCTCCCCTACGAGGTGCGCATCCGCCCGCCGGTGAATCGCGACGACGCCGCGGCGATGGCCCGCCTCGACGAGCTCGCCTACGCGGGGCTGTGGGTGCAGATCTTCCAGCGCATCGAGTACGAGGGCGAGCGCACCCAGACGATGTCGCTGTTCGGCGCCGACGACCACTACATGGACATCCAGGGCGGCACCCTGCTGCGCGGCCGGTTCTTCACCCGCGGCGAGCTCGCCGGGGGCGACAACGTCGTGGTGCTCGAGGAGCAGGTGGTGGACCGGCTCTTCGGTGAGCTCGACCCGATGGGCAAGGTGGTGCGCATCGGCGGCAAGGCGATGACGGTGATCGGCATCTGGCAGAAGCCGGGCAACATCTTCCTGCCGCCGGGCCAGGACTACGGCGCCGTGATCCCGTTCGAGACGGCGAAGCGCAACTACCGCTACGACGAGACGAACAACCTCTTCATCGCCGCGCGGCCGGTGCCCGGCGTCACGGTGGACCGGGCCAAGGACCTCGTGACGGTCGCGCTGCGACGATCGCGCGGGCTCCGGCCCGGCACGCCGAACACCTTCGACCTCATCACCCAGGACCAGATCCTCAGCATCGTCAGCAAGGTCACCACCTACTTCTTCGTGGCGATGGTGGCGCTGTCGAGCGTCGCGCTGCTCGTGGGCGGCATCGGGGTCATGGCCATCATGATGGTCTCGGTGACCGACCGCACCCGCGAGATCGGCATCCGCAAGGCGCTCGGCGCCACGCGCGGCGACATCGCGGTGCAGTTCCTCATCGAGGCAGCCACACTCACCGGGATCGGCGGCGTGGTGGGGATCGCGATCGGCCTCGGCGCTGGTCAGCTCCTGACGCTGGCCCTCGACATC